>NZ_ATUV01000002.1:0-300000 GCF_000420385.1 Hippea alviniae EP5-r
CGTCAAGCAAGCAGGGGTATTAGCCCTGCTGCCTTCTTCCCCTCTGACAGGAGTTTACGACCCGAAGGCCTTCATCCTCCACGCGGCGTCGCTGGGTCAGGCTTTCGCCCATTGCCCAATATTCCCCACTGCTGCCTCCCGTAGGAGTCTGGCCCGTGTCTCAGTGCCAGTGTGGCTGACCATCCTCTCAGACCAGCTACCCGTCGTAGGCTTGGTAGGCCGTTACCCTACCAACTACCTGATAGGCCGCAGGCCCATCCCAGAGCGAGAGCTTGCAAGCAGAGGCCCTCTTTCCCCCTGTCTCTTGTGAGACAGGGAACTATCCGGTATTAGCCCACCTTTCGGTGGGTTATCCCAGACTCTGGGGTAGGTTACCCACGTGTTACTCACCCGTGCGCCGGTTTACTCGTCTCCCGAAGGAGACTTTCTCCCACGACTTGCATGTGTTAGGCACGCCGCCAGCGTTCGTTCTGAGCCAGGATCAAACTCTCATGTTAAAACATGAAAGTAAGACTCAATTAAGTTCTGGCTAAAACTCTATATCAACCAGGGCTTTATCTTCCATCTTGGCTTGTAAAAGATCATGTCGCTTTCAAGCGACGGAATGAGAATATAATACACTTTGGGGGAAAAGTCAAGAGTTAAAATTAATTTTTTTAATTTTTTAAAAAAGCTTAATCTGACAGGCTTTTTAAAGTATCCATGCAAGTTTTAGGCTCAAAATTCCAACATATTCATGAATTGCTTTATAAGAGTAATAGAGATTTTTCATCTGCGGCAAAAAATCAAAAAGCGTATATCTGTCTTCTATCTCAAATCCAACTGGTTTTGGAACTATTTTAAAACCAAAATGTTCAAAAACCATCTCTGCCCTTTTCATGTGATAGGCATCTGTTATGAGATAAATCCTTTTTGGCATTCTCATCCTCTCAAAAAGTTTATATGTAAACTTGCCGTTTTGGTATGTGTTCAAAGAACCATTCTCCTTCAAAACCACAGGCCTGCACTTCGATACCTTCTCTATCATCTTTAAATCTTCCAACATATTGTCTGCATCATTTGTCTTGATTCCGCCGCCACTCAAAACAAGCGGTAAATTGTATTTACATGACAAGATATACCCATAAACTAAGCGCTTAAAAGCATCTGGTGTTGTTTTTATAACATCATTCTTGTAAGAACCGCCACTTAAAACGACAACAGCAGCTGGCGAGACATTTTCAGTTAAATTTATCCTTTCAAGTGGAAATAGAAGAGCATCTTTAACAACAGATGTGGATAAAGCCCAAAGAGAAAATCCACCCAAAAGAAAAATCCACTTAAATCTTTTAACAAGAACAGAAGCAATAAACAGCAATATCACAAACGATCCAGGCGGCAAAAACAGGTATGTAAACAACTTTGATATCACATAGACAAACATACAGACATTTTTAGTAAAGAGTTAGATTTTTGCAAGTAAATTCTTGACTGAAGGGTAAGTTTGCTATATAAATCATAATGATGAGTAAGTTTTCAAAGCTAATTCTGATATTGATAGCAGCCATCATATTATCATCCTGTGCAAGCACACCAAAAAGAGAACTAACCAAAGATAAAGCTGTGCAGATAGCCCTTATAAAATACGAGATGGCAAGAAACATTATATTGCATAAGGATTACAAAAATTTAGCCGAAGCATTCGGTTATCTTGAAGACGCAAAGAAGATTTTAAAGAACGACCCAAAGGTCTATTATATGCTTGCAATAGCCTATCAAATGCGCAAAAACATGAGAAAATATGAAGAATATTTAAAAAAGACAATAAAAATAGACCCAAACTTCTTTGATGCTTACAACGCACTCGGTATATACTATTACCAGGTTAAAAAATACAACAAAGCTATAGAAATGTTCACAAAATTAATAGAAAATCCGCTATATTCAGGAGCGGATGTCGCATTTTACAACAGGGCATTAGTATATCTATCGCTTGGTAAAATCAAACAAGCAGAAGAAGATTTACAAGATGCCGTTATATTCTCAGGATATTCTAATCCGCTTTACATAAAGACACTTATCAATGTCCAGATAGCCAACAAAGAGTATCTAAAAGCTTTAAAAACTATATCGGATATGGAAAACAACATGGGCAGGTCATGTTTTACGCAGATAAAAAGGGCATTTTGTCTGTTTAAACTAAACGAGAAGCAACAAGCTCTAAGTGTTTTAAATGACATTAAAGGCAGCTCAGATAAATGCATAGAACAGAAAAATGCTTTACTAAAGGAGATTGAAAATGATATTAACGCTAACAACTGACTTTTCAGATAGCGGTGGTTTTGTCGCTCAATTAAAGGCTGAATTGATAAAGTTATTTGGAGAAGGCATAAACATAATCGATATAACACACAACATAACACCTTTTAACACAATAGAAGCTGCATACATTACGGCAACGGCACTTGATAAGTTTCCAGAAGACTCTATGCACATTGTTGTCGTTGATCCGGGTGTTGGCACGCAAAGAAACATCGTTGCAGTAAAATACAAAGGTCAAATCATCGTATCGCCAGAAAACGAAGCACTATCGCTAATAGAACCAGACGAGATAAGAGTTATCGAAAAGGAGGAAGTAAACCCAAAAAGCTCAAAGACATTCGAAGCCAGAGATATAATGGTAAGAGCCGCCTATCTTATACATAAGAATGGATTTGAAAATATTGGCAAGAAAAAAGAGACGCTCTGCTGCAGCTTAAAACCAGAGATAAAAAAGCGCAAGGTTGTTGGAAAGATAGTCTATATTGATAATTTCGGAAATTGCATATCAAACATAAAAGAAGAGCACCTAAAAGGTGGTTTTGACAAGATTATATTGAAAAACCTTATCTTCAGACACCTTGAAGATACATATCACTCACCGACAAGCTCATACAAAGCCTTAATAAACTCATCGGGTTATTTAGAGTTTGCCTATTTTAAGAAAAGCTTTGCTGATGAGTTTGGGATTGGCTATTTAGACGAGATAGAAGTTTACTTAACAGAAGAGTAAAAGAGACCAAAACAACATAAACAAACAAAATCATAATAAAATCTGATTTAACCCTCATAACTATAGCATGGGAAGACAAAAACGAGACTAAAGCAAGAAATTTACTCACGATGAAAGAGCCTATCTTGAACAGAAAAACTTTAATCCCGCCGTATGGTAAAAAACTAAAAAGGAGCAACAAAAAGGCAACAGGAACCACAACAAAACCAAATAGCGGCACAACTATCGCATTATAGACAAACGAGAAAACAGAAAGCTTACCAAAATAGTAAACAGTCAAAGGTGTGGCAAAAAGGCTCATCAACACAACAAACACAGCCCATTTAACAGGCAATTTTAAAACACTCAGCATCTCATAAAATACAATAGCAAACAGCGTCATAACAAAAGACATGACAAACGAAGGATTAAAGATTGAACGCAGGTTAAACACAAGAAACAGACTGCCAACAAGAAAAAGGCCGTTTAATGAGTTCTTTCTAAGAGAAAACACAACGGCTAAAATAAACAGCATCATCATTGCAAAAGATCTTATAGCCGGTATATGCATGCCACTTATAGCAAAATAGAGCATAGTAGGAACTAAAGCAAAATTCGAAGCAACAATTTTCAAGTTAAATCTGCGATATATAAACCCTATCATGGAAACAAGCTCATAAAACAGAAAGTAGAACATACCAAACACAAATCCCATATGGACGCCAGAGACAGCCAAAATATGGGCAGTCTGTGTATCTATAAAATCCTTCTTTATGCGTGATTTGTATCGTGAATCGCCCAAAAACGCAGAATCTAAGAAATACTCAACCTTAGAAGGCAAAAAATAGTAAAACTCATTTTCTATCTTTTCCCTTATATGCTCAATAAAAGAGATAAACTTGTTTTTGCCAGTTCTCTTTGCATATCTAACAAAACCCACACCATCAACACCAATAGAAAAAAGATATTGTCTAAACGACTGGTTTTTCAAAGAATCGATAGGCTTAACTTTAACATAAAAAATAGCTCTATCTCCAATCCGTAAATTATCAAACCTTGAAGGAGCAAAAAGAAGTAGTTTACATTTTTCACTTTTTACCAAAAAAGTTAAATGCGAGCCAAACTTAACATCAACTATATTACCTATAACCTTAGATAAATTACACACCTTCGGAGAAAAACCTTTAAAAAACACAAATGCCAAAACAGAAGAAATCAATATGGCAACTGTTATTCTTCTATCAAAAAGGGAAACAAGAAATAGGCCAAAGGCTGCAATTAGAAAAAGACGCCAAACAAAAAGACCTAAAGCAACAAAAACAAGAAAGAGAAAAACAACCAAGAAAGGGTAATCGTAAAGAAAATCCTTCATTCTATAACTATGCCGGCATACCCAACCACTTTTGAATAGTCTCCATTCACATCGCCACTGGTCTTATACATCAGCAATTCAGCCTTCTTTGCACCAAGCATTTTAGATGCAGCAATAGCAACATAAGCAGGAGCAACACCACACATCGTAATACCATACGAGCTACAGACTCTAAATAACTCATTCTCATCCAGCTTCTCTATGGCATCAATAGCCTTTCTATCCTTTTCAGCCGTCGTATTTTGGTCTTCGTAATGGTTCATATCGCTGCTTACAACAATCAAAACCCTTTTATCTAAGGATGATATGGCCTTTGCAACGGTTTCAGCAAAAGAGTAAAGCTTAGCAACATTGTGCGTGCCAACAACGACTGTTGCAACTTCATACTCATGCGGCGTTATATAATCAATAAAAGGCAATTGAACTTCTATTGAATGCTCCTGCAGGTGAGCATAGTAATCAATCTCTGCATACTCATTCTCACTCAACAAAGCAACAAGCCTGCTGTTGGACTTAACCGTTCCAAACGGCATCTCATACATGCCATCAAAAACGGAAATTTCAGCTCCAAGTCCTGTATGATTGGGTCCCATGATAAGATAAACATCAAACGGCTCAATAGAAGAGTAAACCTTTGCTGCAACATCACCAGAATAGACATACCCAGCATGCGGCACAATGATAGACTTAGGCGATATTTTTTTATCAGAAGGCTGCATAACAGCATCAAGGTATCTTTTTAGCTCACCCAAATCTGCCGGATAAAACATATCCGCAACAGCAGGCTTACGCACAAACATCTCAAACTCCTATCTATTTTGTTGAATGAGTCTTTTTAATTCTTCAATATCTTCCTTCGTTGCAAGACCAAGCTCCTTGGCCGTTTTTTTCACATCTTCAAGCACCATATCTCTAACAAGCTCTTTTCTCTTCTGCAGATGCTCTTTTGCAATATCGATTAAGCCTTTATTCTCAAGCTCTTTTTTGCCATCTTCTATTATTGAATCAATCATTCTATCAACCCTTTTACCTATACCGACAGCCAAATAGACAAGTTCGCTGAACATTTTACCCCCCTATATAGGAAGCTATATTATCGAGAACATCGTTAATTTTACCAATATCCCTTCCACCACCTTGAGCAAACTCATCTTTGCCACCGCCTTTGCCACCCAATGCTGAAGAGATACGATTCACCACATCCTTAGCTTTTATTTTACCTGTCAAATCCTTTGTAATCATCACTATTACATTAACCCTATCTTCCTTTTTGTCAAACAGCAAAACAATACCACTTTTCATCTTTGATTTTGCAACATCTCCAAGATGCCTGAGTTCTCCAAGCTCTCTATTTTCAAAAACATCAACATAGACATTTATGCCGTTTATCTTTTTCACTTTGGACTGGTCAAACTTAAGCTCGTCTTTTGAAGCCTTTTTGCTTTTTAGCTCTTCAACCTTCTTTGTAATGTCTGAGTATGCAACACCGAGTTTTGCAGCAGTCTCTTTTACAACCCTTTCAAGTTCACTTACATACTCGTAAGCTTCAAGTCCGACTTTTGCTTCTATTCGTCTTATGCCTTTTGAAACTGCAGATTCATGAATTATCTTAAACAGACCTATCTCTCCTGATGCCTTAACATGCGTTCCGCCGCACAACTCCATCGACACATCGCCAACAGACACAACCCTAACTTCATCGCCATACTTCTCATCAAACAGAGCTATGGCACCTTTGTCTATTGCTTCCTGCAGTCCCATATATTCAACATTTACTGGATAATTCTCAATAATCCAGCTATTTATCAACTCTTCAATCTTTACAATCTCTTCATCACCCAATTTAGTAAAGTGAGTAAAATCAAAACGCAAATGCTTCTCATCAACCAAAGAACCAGCCTGTCTTACATGTTTTCCAAGCACTTTAATCAAAGCAGCATCAAGTAGATGCGTTGCTGTGTGGTGCCTTGCTATATCCTTCCTTCGCGCCACATTTATCCTTAATGTGCAAACATCACCCTTTTTAAATTCACCTTCAAGCAACTCAACCTTGTGAACAAATAGCTTGCCGTCAAAATACTTTTGAACATCGCTAACATAAGCCTTTGAGCCATCTTTTAAAATAAAGCCCGTATCTGCAACTTGACCGCCACCTTCTGCATAAAACGGCGTCTCTTTAAAAATAAGATAGTATATTCCTTTTTCTACTTTATCTTTAATCTGCTTATCTTCTCCTACTATGCCAACAAGCTTTGACTTTATTTCAAACTCATCATATCCAACAAATTTTGTCTCTTTTACTTCCTTAAAAATCTCGCCAAAAGCATCCCAAACGAACTCTTCTCCTGTTCCTTTCCATGACTTTCTTGATGCTTCTCTCTGTTTTTCAAGCAACTCATTGAAACCCTTTAAATCAACTTCAAAACCATTCTCCTTTGCTATATCAACCGTTAAATCAATAGGAAATCCGTATGTATCGTAAAGCTTAAAGGCACTTTCTGCATCAACAACCTTCTTGGGTGATTTCTCAAAAATCTCATTCAATATCTTTAACCCGCTCTCGAGTGTCTCAAAGAACTGCTCTTCTTCTGCTTTTACAACATTTACAACCGTATCCCTGCTCTGAATAATCTCTGGATACGCATCGCCCATAACTTCATTTACCGTATCGATAAACCTATGTAAGAACGGTTCGCTTACACCAAGCTTTTTGCCAAATCTCATAGCCCTGCGCATTATTCTTCTTAGAACATAACCTCTACCTTCTTTGTCTGGAAAGACACCATCGGTTATAAGAAAATCCATGGCTCGCAGATGGTCTGCTATAACCCTTATGCCAACATCAGCCTTCTCTTCCTTGCCGTATTGCACTTTAAAGAAATCACTCAAAGCAGAGATTATATGCTTAAAGACATCTGTATCAAAGTTGCTATGAACACCTTGAAGTATTGCCGCAACTCTTTCAAGGCCCATACCCGTATCAATGCTCGGTTTTGGCAGCGGATTCAGATTGCCACTCTCATCCCTATCAAACTGCATAAAAACAAGGTTCCAAAGCTCCAAAAATCTATCACAATCACACGCAACAGAGCAGTCTGGCCTGCCACAGCCAACTTCAGGTCCTTGGTCTATGTGAATCTCTGAGCATGGGCCACAAGGACCTGTATCACCCATAGCCCAGAAGTTGTCATGTTCATCCATTCTCACTATCCTTGATGATGGCACACCTTCCTGCTTATTCCATATTTCAAATGCTTCGTCATCTTCTCTAAAAATCGTTATCCATAGCTTATCCTTATCTATACCAAGCACCCTTGTAACAAAATCCCAGCCAAAGTGTATAGCTTCCTTCTTAAAATAATCACCAAAGGAGAAGTTGCCCAGCATCTCAAAGAATGTGTGATGTCTTGCAGTATATCCAACATTTTCAAGGTCATTATGTTTTCCACCAGCCCTAACACACTTCTGACAGCTCGTTGCCCTTTTATAATCCCTTTTCTCTTTACCTAAAAAGACATTCTTAAACTGAACCATTCCAGCATTAACAAACAATAGCGTTGGGTCATTCTTTGGCACAAGTGGAGCACTCTTTACAATCGTATGTCCATTCTCTTTAAAATACTCCAAAAACGCCCTTCTTAAGTCAGCTGACTTCATTTCTCTCCCTCACATTGTATTTATTTATTAACTCAAATATTTTCTCTTTATCAAAACCACGCCTGTATAAGGCATCAAACAGCTTCTTTGAAGGGTTCTTTTTATTTTCAACCTGCTTTAGTTTTTTCAAAAAATACTCTTCAATCATCTCTTCTTTATCTTCAAGTAGCCTATCAACAATCTCTTCCTTTATGCCTTTCTCTTTAAGCTCAAACCTTATACGCCTTTTTCCATAGCCGTTTTTAAGTCTAAAAAAGATGTAATTTTCAGCAAATCTCTCATCGTTCAAAAAATTTTTCTCTTTAAGATACAGTATTGTATCTTCAATGTCCTTCTTATCAAAGCCCTTGCCGTTTAATTTCTCTCTAAGCTGAAGCTCCGTATAGTCTCTTCTGTTTAAAAGTCTCAAAGCATACTTCAGCGCTTCATTGTCCATTTACACAATTCCACGAGCCTTAAGCATAAAGTCGTTTGGATTGGTTGCATACTCTTTAGCCGTTTCAAGGTCAACAAGGCCTTTGTTGTAAAGCTCAAGCAGAGACTGGTCGAATGTCTGAGTGCCGTATGTATCCCTGTTTAACTCTATCGACCTTCTGACATTGTGGATTTTTTCAGAATCTAATATTGCATCCCTAACAAGTTCCGTTGCTATCATTATCTCAACAGCTGGAACCATACCCTTGCCATCTTTCCTTTTTAAAAGCCTTTGGGATATAACAGCTTCCAATGTCGCAGAAAGCTGAAGTCTTATCTGTCTCTGCTCATTCAAAGGAAACGATGCGATAATTCTGTTTATCGTCTCAACAGAATCCTTTGTGTGCAGTGTCGACATAACAAGATGACCAGTCTCAACAGCTTCTAAAGCTGTCATTATCGTCTCTCTATCTCTCATCTCACCAACCAAGATAACATCTGGGTCTTCCCTTAAAGCACCACGCAACCCGTCAGCAAAGGTTAAAACATCATATCCAACTTGTCTTTGAACAATCGATGAGTTTATATCCTTATGCAAATACTCAATTGGGTCTTCAATCGTTATAACATGTTTCTTTTTTCTTTTGTTTATTATATCAATCATCGTGGCAAGTGTTGTTGATTTACCAGAGCCCGTTATACCTGTGACAAGGACAAGTCCTCTTGGTTTTAGGGCTATTGTCTCTATGACTTTGGGCAGATTTAACTCTTCTAACGATGGAATATCAAACGGAATAAATCTAAAAACAGCTGCAATCGTCCCACGCTGATAGAATATATTTACCCTGAATCGTCCAACCCCAGAAAGACCATAACCCAAATCGACTTGTCTCTCTTTGTGAAATTTATCAACCAAAAAATCATCAACCTTTTCGCTATTCAAAAATTCTTCAAAATCCTCAAGTTTTAAAACATCATCACTTTCATCCCTTAGCATCTCTCCATTAACCCTATAAAAAGGCTTTGAACCAACCTTTATATGAATATCACTCGCTTTTTTCTCTGACACACCTTTTCTTAAAAAATCATCAATCTTCATTCTCTTCTCCTTTTGCCTTACAGTTAAGCTTTTCTCTTAACTTGTTCTCTATCTCTTCAAGCAGCTCTGGTCTCTCCTTTAGAAACTCCTTTGCATTCTCTCTTCCCTGTCCCAATCTCTCATCGTTGTAAGAGAACCAAGAACCGCTCTTGTCAACAATATCATGCTCAACGGCAAGGTCTAAAATGTCTCCAACTCTATCTACACCCTGACCGTAAATAATATCAAACTCCGTCTCTTTAAACGGTGGTGCAACCTTATTCTTTACCACTTTAACTTTTACCCTATTACCAACTGCTTCGCCACCCTGTTTTATTGGTGTTCCTGTTTTTCTTATCTCCATTCTCATTGAAGCATAAAACTTCAAAGCATTTCCGCCTGTTGTCGTCTCGGGATTGCCGAACATAACACCAATCTTCATTCTTATCTGATTCAAAAATATTATCGATGTGTTCGATTTGCTTATTGCACCGGTTAGTTTCCTTAAAGCTTGACTCATCAGACGAGCCTGCAAGCCCACATGCGCATCACCCATATCACCTTCAATTTCAGCCTGTGGAACCAAAGCCGCAACAGAGTCAACAACAATTAAATCAACAGCATTGCTCCTTACGAGTGTATCGATTATCTCGAGTGCCTGCTCACCTGAGTCTGGTTGACTAATAAGAAGATTATCCACATCAACACCCAGTTTTTCTGCATAGTTAACATCCAAAGCATGCTCAGCATCGACAAAAGCAGCTATACCACCCTGCTGTTGAGCTGAAGCTATGCAGTGCAGAGCTATTGTTGTCTTTCCGCTGGACTCCTGACCATAAATCTCGATTATTCTCCCTTTTGGAATACCGCAAACACCCAAAGCAACATCAAGCGATAAAATGCCTGTCGGGATAACATTCACATCAACAGCCTTCATCTCTCCAAGACGCATAAGTGCGCCTTTACCAAATGTCTTTTCTATCTTTGAGATAGCCATATTCAAAGATTGCAGTTTTTTCTCATCCATCTCTTACTTCTCCTTAAACATAAATTTCTCAAGCTTATTATACTCAGCGCCCTTTTTGTAAAGCTTACTTTCATACAGGTAAAAACCTTCAACTTCGAAAGATAGGTCATTGGATTTTGCAAAATCAGATGAAACCCTTAAAGCTTCGATTATCTCTTCCTTTGAAATGCCTTTCATTCTGCCTATGGTAAGATGACAGAACGGTTTGTTGTCTGCTTTTCTAAATATCTCAAGTTCCTTATTGATAGTATTAGAGATGCTCTCAAAAATAGAGTTAAACTCACCAAGCCATAAAACAGAAGGATTTTCAAGACTCTTAAACACGCCAGCTTTATTTAAAGATATCCTAAACCTATCAAACTTTTCAGAGTTGCCCTTCAATATCTCAACAATCCTATTCACAGATTGAGACGGCTGCTCACCCAAAAATTTAACGGTTATGTGCATATTGGGTTTGGCAGTTAATCTTATGCGTTTTGTTATTCTTGCTATCTCTTTTTCAAGCTCTAAGATTTTCTCTTTTATATTCTCTGGAATATCAAAAGCAACAAAAACTCTCATTCGCCCAGAATAAAAGACCTTAACATTAAAATGGCAAAGCGTGAAGATTTATCTCTTACCAACCTTCTATTGCCAGAAAATACCATCTTTCTTGTTATAACCCTGCTCTTTGATGCAAAACCAAAATAGACAAGGCCAACCGGCTTTGCTTTGGTTGCACCCGTTGGTCCTGCTATTCCCGTTATAGAGACAGAATAATCCGCAGATGTCAAAGCTAAAGCACCAACCGCCATCTGATAGGCAACTTCTTCGGATACGGCACCAACCCTATAAAGCAGATTAGAGTTTACCTTTATAACATTAACCTTGAGTTTGTTTGAGTATGTTATCGCTCCACCTTCCAAAAACTCAGACACACCTGGAACATTCGCTATCCTTGCAGCAACAAGACCCGCAGTGCAGGATTCTGCCGTTGCAATCTTAACCTTGCCTTTGCTAAGCAACGCATCAAATAGCGCTTCTTCTGGTGTTTTCCCGCAAGTCGTATATGCAAAATCATAACCTTTAAGCTTATCCTTTGGCACAGACAAGATTGATTCAACTTCATCTGCATACACACAGAACTCATCCTTTGATAAATCCCTGCCAAATACCTTTACTATCCTTCTATCCGAAGAGAAAGGTTTTAACGCTTCTTTTAAATCAACATTCTCTTTCAAATCATAAGGCAAGAATAGAACAGGCTTATCATAAACAACATCAAAAAATATACCATCTTTGAGCTTTTTAAATCCCTTCGCTATGACATACGGTTTCTCATCTTCAACAAATACGCTGCTTCTTTCAAACTCAATAAGCATGGTTTTCTGAAGGTCTGGCCAACTCTTCGAAGAGTAAACAAAAATCAAGCCGTCAGACTGCTCATAAGCCAACCTTGAGACAAATCTTAGCTTAGACAAATCAAATACATTAAATTCACAGCATATATCAACACCGCATTCAAAAAAACGATTCCTATCTATGCCCTTATCAACATCAAAACCTACATAAATAACTGCACTTTTCATCTTATTATAACCTGTAAAACAATATTTACTATCAATCCGCCCACAGCATCATCTATCATTATACCAAAACCACCACCTATTCTCTCAAGTATATTTAACGGTGGAACCTTAGATATATCGACAGCCCTAAACAGCAAAAAACCAGCTATAGCCATAACGGGAGTATATGGAACAGCGATAAAACAGATGAGCATACCAACAACTTCGTCTATTATAACAAACGAAGGGTCTTTTATACCATACACATTCTCCATTACATCGCTTGCAAATACTCCAACAATAAACAGAACAACAACAAAAAAAACATAGAAAACCAACGAAAAATCCTTAAGAAACATATAAATAAGCAGTCCAAACAGACTGCCCATTGTTCCTGGAGCATAAGCAGTATAACCTATCCCAAAAATTGTGCTTATGTGCTCTGAAAACCGCTGTATGGAGTCTTCATTAAAAAATTTCATTGATATTCCCTGCAAAACTGCAAGAACAGGTCTATCTCTTCCTTTTGTATTATTAAAGGTGGTTCGAGTCTAACCGTTCTGTCAGAAGCCTTACCTACGAGCATTTTGCTCTCAAACGCCTTCCTAACAAACCTATCAGCTTTTTGAGAGTCTCCAAACTCAATTCCTATCATTAAACCAAAACCCTTAATTCTTAAAATATCCCTATTGCTGCCGAATATCTTATTGAGTTCTTCAAGAAGATAATCACCCATCATGCCTGCATAAGAAGAGAGATTGTTCTCTATCACATACTCAACAACAGACTTCGAAACGGCGCAAGCGAGCGGATTACCACCAAATGTGCAACCGTGTGTTCCGTATGTAAACTTTTCTGCAACAAAATCCTTAGCAATCATACAACCTATCGGAAAACCACCACCCAAACCCTTTGCAAGTGTTATTATATCTGGCTCAACATCATAATGTTGATATGCAAATAGTTTTCCTGTTCTTCCTATACCCGTTTGAACTTCGTCTGCAATAAAGAGTATATCGTGTTTTTTGCAGTAATCATAAACTCTGGTCATAAACTCCTTATCTGCAGGATTAATACCACCTTCACCCTGAACAAACTCAACAAATACAGCAACAACAGTATCATCAACCTTCTTCAAGAAATCATCAAAGTTGTTAAATTCAACATAATCAAAACCTTCAGGTATAGGCTCAAAACCTTTATGGTATTTGGTTTGGCCTGTCAAGGCAAGACTGCCGAGTGTCCTACCATGAAACGAGTCCTTAAAGGATAAAATTCTATTTCTCTTTGGATTGCCATATATTCTTGCAAGCTTCAAAGCCGCTTCGTTTGCTTCTGCTCCACTGTTTACAAAGAATGCTTTATCACAACAACTGTTATTTGCGAGCAATTCGGCAAGTTCTGTCTGCTGTTTTATATGATACAGATTAGAAACATGGATAAGCTTCTCTGCCTGTTTTTTAATTGACTCAACAACAACAGGATGGGAATGGCCAAGACTATTTACCGCTATTCCAGCTAAAAGGTCAAGATACCTATCACCTTCGGGTGTAAATAGAAAAACACCTTCGCCTTTTTCAAAATATACTTCAAACCTCTCGTATGTTTTTATTAAATACCTATCGGATTTTAAAAAAATATTGCCCATCTTTACTCCCTCGACCTTATTATTATTTAGCTGACTATGATTGTCAAGAAAAAGAGCAAAGGGAGAAGACTCCCTTCACCCTATTTAGAAAGGTATTGACTTCAAAGCCATGTCAAGAAACTGGCTTGGGAAGATTCCAATGTAGAGAACAGCTATAGCCATAACGAGTATAACAGCCTTCACAGGAACACTGTTGAATACTTCAATTTTCTCTTCGGTATCATCCTTCATGTACATTGTAACTATGACACCCAGATAGAAATATGCAGAGATAGCACTATTTATAACACCGATAACGGCAAGCCAGTAAAGATGAGCTTTTACGGCTGCAGAGAAAAGATAGTATTTACCCACAAATCCAACCGTTGGTGGTACGCCAGCAAGACAGAACATAAAGATGAGCATAGCAGCGCCTATCAGTGGATACTTATAGCCAAACCCTTTTAAGTTTGCTATCTCCGTTCCCCTATCTTCTTTCTGGCTTATAAACTCAGCAACTGCAAATGCACCCAAGTTCATAAAGAGATATCCAAACAGATAGAACATTACAGAGCCATATCCAAGCTCATTTGCAGCCGTTATACCAACAAGCATATAACCGGCATGTGCAATTGAAGAGTAACCCAAAAGTCTTTTTAAATCCTTCTGCCACAGAGCAACCGTATTACCGAATGTCATGGTAAGAACAGCTATAATCCATAAAACCTTCGTCCAGTGAATTTCGATTGGACCAAGACCAACAACAAGAAATCTTAACAGAGCCAAAAAACTAGCAGCCTTTGGAGCAATAGACATGAACGCACTCATTGGAGTTGGTGCAGACGCGTAAACATCAGGTGTCCAAGAGTGGAATGGGAAGGATGCAATCTTAAATCCAAATCCAACAAACACGAACAAGAAAGCCAAGATTGCTATGTATTTATAGAAGTTTGAAGCTGACGACAAAGATGCCTTAATCGTATTCAAATCAACACTGCCAAACAGTCCATAGAATAAACCTATACCCAGAACCAGAAAAGTTGAAGCAAAGGAGCCAAGAATGAAATATTTCATCGCACCTTCAACGCTCTCATCCTTATTCCTTAAGAAACCAGTCAGTATATACATACCGATTGAGAGTGTCTCAACGGCTATAAACATAACAATAAGATTATAGGTTGATGCGAGTATCTGCATAGCCACGATGGAAAAGAGCAAAACTTCGTAGTACTCACCGAGATTCACATCTTCTCTTTTTAAGAAGTCAAAGCTCATAACGATTGCAACAAACGCTGTAAGTAACATAATAACACTTGCCAAGTTGCTTGCCCTATCCATTACTATCATGTTGTTAAACGCCGTTAGGTTGCTGTTATACATAACAACAACACTGGCAAAAGAAAACACAACACCAAACAAGGCAAGCAACCCATTCAGAGCCTTCATCTTCTTAGGGAGCCACAAATCAATTAACAGGATTGCAAAAGCAAATCCCGTCAATATCAATTCTGGCACTATCGCCGTTAAATCCTTCAGTGAATACACCATTGCGATATTCATTTTTCAACTCCCCTTTAACCTTTTTTAATAACCACTGTTTTAATTAGTGAAGCTTCCTGATGAGCAGAAACATTAACGCTTACAGTGGTTCTATTTACCTGCTTAAGCAGATGTTCTACAGATACCCTCATCTTTGACAAGAATGTGCGTGGGTATATACCTATCCAGAAAACAAACACTAATAGCGGCACAAGATATAACCACTCCCTTATTGTCATATCAGGCAGTCCAAGGTTTTTTGGATTCGTAACCTTATTGAAGAATACCCTTTTATACATCGTAAGCATATAAACGGCCGAGAAAAGACCACCAAATGCCACAATTATACCGTAAATTGGATGTCTCAAGAAAGCTCCAAGAAGTATCATAAACTCACCTATAAAACCGTTTGTGCCGGGAACAGCAATAGAAGAGAGTGTAAATATCATAAAAAACACTGCAAATACAGGAACAAGATAAGCTAATCCACCATATTCAGATATCAGCCTTGTATGTCTTCTTTCATAAACTATACCAACCAAAAGGAACAAGGCGCCTGTTGAGATTCCGTGGTTTATCATTTGGAGTATTGAACCTTCAAGACCAGTCTGAGTCAAAGCAAACATACCCAACATCGAATAACCCAAGTGAGAAACAGATGAATAAGCGACAAGCTTCTTAATATCAGGCTGGACCATAGCAACAAAGGCACCGTAGAAGATACCGATTATTGCCAGAATTATAACAAGAACCGCAAAAGCATGGCTCATGTCCGGGAACATAGGAAGATTAAATCTCAAAAATCCGTAAGTTCCCATCTTAAGCAATATACCAGCAAGAATGACAGAGCCAGCCGTTGGCGCTTCCACGTGCGCCCAAGGCAACCATGTATGGAACGGCCACATTGGAACCTTGATTGCAAACGCTAAGAAGAAAGCCAAGAACAACCACAACTGCAAGTGGTGCGGAAGTGGAGTTTCCATCAACTTAACTATATCGGTTGTATATGTGCCAGTAAAGTGATGATGCAAGAAGTAAAGAGCCATGATAGCAACCATCATAAGAACGCTACCAGCAAAAGTGTAAAGGAAAAACTTCATTGTTGCAAATACCCTATTTGGACCACCCCAAATACCAATCATCAGATACATAGGTATAAGCTGAACTTCCCAGAAAACATAGAACAAGAACATATCGAGAGAGATAAATACTCCCAGCATGCCTGTTTGCATCAAAAGAATAGTTATGTTAAACAGCTTCACTTTTTTATCGATAGCCTTCCAAGTAGAAAGCTGAGCTAAAGGAGTCAAGAAGGTCGTCAAAAGCACCAGCCATAAACTTATACCATCAACACCTACATAATATTGAAAACCTAATGACTTAATCCACGGCACCCTTTCAACAAACTGCATGTGCCATGTTGATGGATTAAAGTAGAATAGAAGTGGAAGAGACACAAAGAAATCTAAAACCAGAAATCCAAAAGTGACATACCTAATTAAATTTTCATTCTTCTCGTTAATTAGTGCCACTATAAAAGCACCAACCAACGGCAAGAAGGTTATCGTCGTCAAAATCGGAAAATGCAGCTCATTCATAAGCCCTACTCCTTAATTAAATAATTTTAACAAGATACCAACCGCTTAAGATGATTATACCCATACTTATCCAATAAGCATAATTATTAACAAATCCCGTTTGTAGCAATCTCAATCCTCTTCCCACTCTACCAGCTATCCAACCGGCTCCATCGACCATACCCTTATCTATGAGTATAACATCGACAATCTTCCACAAGAAGTTCGTTGATACCCACCAGAACGGCTTAACGATGCAGCAATACACAAACTCATCAACATAGTAAGTGTTTGCAAGCAATGTGTATATCGGTTTGAACATATTCGCAATTTTGTCTGCTGTGATAATTTTCTTGATATAAATGAGCCATGCAGCAAGAATACCTGAAAGACCCATAGTTACAGAAATACCCATCAATAAAGCCTCAGAGTAGTGTGCTTCATGGGCAACCTCTGTTGTTGGAGCAGTGTGAGTAACAAACCACTCAAATGGTATATGGCCACCGAATTTAATACCTACCCAGCCACCAACAATGGAAAGTATTCCAAGAACCCACATAGGTATAGTCATAACAGGTGGAGCTTCATGTGTATGTAAATCGTGATACAATCCTTCAACTTTTTCTTCTCCATAGAAAACATTAAATACAAATCTAAACATATAAAAAGCTGTTAGAAATGCCGTAACTTCTCCAACTATCCATATAATAGGATGACCCATTTCTAAAGCTGAGGCAAGTATAGCATCTTTTGAAAAGAAGCCTGCAAATGGTGGAATACCAGAGATAGCAAGTGAAGCTATGACCATTAAAATGGCCGTCTGCGGCATGTATTTCTTTAAATTACCCATTAAATCTATGGAGAGAAGACCTCTCATTGAATGCATTACCGCACCAGCTCCAAGGAAGAGTAAACCTTTAAAGAAAGCATGCGTCATAAGATGGAACATACCTGTCCAGTAAGCTCCAACACCAACACCAATGAACATGTATCCAAGCTGGGATAATGTCGAATAAGCAAGAATTCTTTTGATATCTTTATGTGTAAGTGCCATTGTTGCTGCATAAAACGCTGTAAAAGCACCTACACTTGCAACAACCTCCTGAGCTACTGGAGCAAGAGAGTATATTGCGTTTGATCTTGCTACCATATAGACACCAGCTGTAACCATCGTCGCGGCATGAATCAACGATGAAACAGGTGTTGGACCTTCCATAGCATCAGTAAGCCATATATACAATGGGAACTGAGCAGACTTACCAACAGCACCAACAAACAAGGCCAAACCTATTATTGTAGCAGCCGTAGAGCCATACCCTAAAACCTCTTCAGCCCTTGGAAAAACATTAGAATATGTAACGCTTCCAAAGTGATAAATCAAAAACAGAATACCGATAATAAAACCAGCATCACCAATTCTGTTTACTACAAATGCTTTTTCACCCGCATCTGCAGCTGTATCCTTCTCGTACCAGAAACCGATTAATAAATAAGATGCAAGACCAACGCCTTCCCAACCGACAAACATCAACAAGTAGTTGTTTCCAAGAACAAGAATCAACATTGCTGTAACAAACAGGTTGAGATAGGCAAAGTATCTTGCATATCCCCTATCACCTGCCATGTATCCATTAGAATAGATATGAATCATCCAAGAGACGAATGTAACAACAAACAGCATCACTGCACTTACATAGTCAACTCTTAAACCGAAGGGAACTTCAAGTCCTTTGAATGGCATCCAAGTGAAGTATGTAAACTCCACTATATGACCATGTAAAACAGACCAGATAGGAAACAATCCTAAAATAAATGAAATACCTAAAGCAGATGCCGCTATTATACCCGCCACAGGTTTTGTCCACTTACCAAAAATACCATTGATTAAGAAACCTATCAGCGGCGTTAACACGATAAATAACAGTATTACCTTCATCGCCTTACCCCTCTACTTTCTTAAGATTGAGAAGTCGTTAATATCAACACTCTTTTTCCTTTTATACATCATAACGGCTATTGCAAGGCCAACGGCTGTTTCACTTGCAGCTACAGCAGCTACAAACAAAAACATAACCTGACCCGAAACATTACCAATGTAATAAGACATAGTTATAAGCAGAAGACCTGCGCCGTTTATCATAATCTCCAACGACATTAGCACTATCATAAAGTTTCTTCTTATCATCACTCCTGTAGCACCAATCGCAATCAACAGTGCCGAGACAACCATGTATTGAGTTAACATTTCAACCCCCTTACTTTATATCCCTTTTGGTCAATACAACGGCACCAAGCAACGCAACAAGCAAGATAATAGCCGTTATTTCAAAGGGCAGCAAATAATGTTTAAACAAAACTTCTCCTATAAGCTGAGTATTGCTGCCATTTATTGCGAGATTCTTGCCTGCATTTCCCATATTTATATGAAATTTAATAGCAAGCAAAATCAAATCGGCAAGCAAACCAGCACCTAACATAGCAGGCCAGAACCACTGTGAATTAAATCTCTTTAAACCTTCTATCGTTCTTCTATCCATAACCATCATTGTAAGCATAATCATAACGGCAATAGCTCCAGCATATACAATAACTTGGAGCATGGCATTAAACTGCGCATGAAGCATAACAAATAGACCTGCTATACCAAAAAACGCAAGAATCATAAACAAAGCAGCTCTGTAAGGATTCTTGCTTAAAAGCACTCCCAGCGCTCCAACGACAGTTATAAAAGCTATAATGTAAAATACTAATGCTTCCATTTCTATCACCCTTTTTTAGTTTTAGTATTTAACAGCTGCTCTTTTGTATAGATAAATTTCTCCCTATCATACTCAGCAAGTTCATATACATCCGTCATACTCAAGGCAAGTTCAGGACAGACTTCAACACACAAACCACAGAACAGACACCTTCCCAAATCTATTTCATACCCTGCAGCGTTCTTTGTGTGGTCTTCATTCTCAACAGGTGTAATTTTTATACATTTGGAAGGACAAACCCTTTCGCAAAGACCACAGTCTATACATTTTATTTTTCCGCTATCTTCGAATGTCTCAAGTTTATGCAACCATCTGCCACGCTCAGGTACTTCCAATCTCTCATCTGGATATTGGCAGGTAACTGCATGCGTGAACAGATACTTTATCGTTACGCTTAAACCTTTTCTCAAATCGTTAAATAACATGGCGCCTTCCTCCTACAAAACTGGTAAACCCACTGCCAAGGCAAAACCTGTCCAAAGAATGTTCAAAACCATTAAAGGCAGTAGGATTTTCCAGGCTATATTCATAAGCTGGTCGTATCTGTATCTTGGAAATGTTCCCCAGAACCATGTAAACATAAAAATGAAGGCTAATATCTTAATCCAATACCATACAAAGCCCGGCAGAACAGGTCCTGTCCATCCACCCAAGAACACGATACTTGCCAAAGCCGATACAACAAATATCGTAACATACTGTCCAAAGAAAAACATACCCATCTTTAAGCCAGAAAACTCTGTCATGTGGCCTGCAACAAGCTCTGGCTCTGCTTCTGGCAAGTCAAACGGAACCCTTGCACACGCCGCAATCATAGCTATTACAAAGGCCACAAAGGCAAAGGGCTGGTAAAAAACGAACCACAAATGTTTTTGTGCTTCCACTATTTTGTTTAAGTCCAATGAGTGTGCCATTAAAATAGGGTTCAACAAAGCCAAAGCCAAGATTGCTTCATAACTTACAACCTGTGCTGCTTCTCTCTGGGAACCTGTAAACGCATATTTACTTCCACCAGATGCTATACCTGCAGTTAAAACACCAAACGATGCAAGACCCAACATTGCAAGGATAAACAGAACATCAACATTTGAGTGGAATACACTTAAGTAAAACACTTTACCACTCGAAAGATGAATCGGCGGTCCAAACGGTATAGCTATAGCAGCTGCAAACGGTAAAGTTGCAGCTATAGCTGGAGCAAGCCAAAATAAGGGTTTATCAGCCCTATCTGGAATAACATCTTCCTTCCAAAAGCTCTTTATCGTATCAGCTATAGGCTGCAAGAGACCATGCCAGCCAACCCTCTTTGGTCCAATTCTTTGTTGCATATGACCGATAACCTTTCTCTCATACCAAGTCGCATACATAACATAAACACTCAGAACAGTAACAACCACTATCAACTTTATTAACGCTATTAATACTTCCATAGCTACTCACCCTTCGTAATTTTTGCACTAAATAGGTTATTTAGAGACCCGCTTAGATTATAAGCGTTATAACCATCATACCACAATGGAACAGCTACATAGCCCTTAGGCATCTTCTCATCAATTTTAACCTTTAGCATCAAACTATCTTCGCCTTCTACCTTTGCTAATGAACCATCTTCTAAACCTAAGGCTTGAGCATCTTCAGGATTCATCTCAAGCAAAGGCTCTGGGGATGCAATACTTGCACCTTCTCCCAAAGATGAGAAAATTCCAGACCTAAACTTAGAATATACAACCACTCCTTTTATATCTCCACTTACCGAGACAACAGAGTTTATATCAACATAACTATCAGCAACACCTTCAAGCTCAAATGGGTTGCCTTCGGCTATCTTCTTTACATAGCCCATCTGCAGGTTGTATCCATACTCTTTCGAGATATCTGCAAGAATCCTATAACCAGCAATCCTGTTTTCTTCAATGGCTTTCCTGATTGTGTTAAGCTTACCTTCAACATTTATATAATGTCCATCAACACCTGCAAACGAAGCCATCGGAAGAACAACTTTGGAATGCTTCACAGACTCGTTCTTGTATGCACCTATTAAAATTGTGTCTGCATTCTTGAATATCTTTTTTGCATCTGTATCGCTGAATAGCTCAAATAGGTCAGCTCCCAAAAGCACCAACGCCTTTACTTTTCCTTCTTCTGCTAACTTTGGCAAGTCATACAGACTAAAGCCCAACTCTGACACCTTTCCATAGACATCAAAGCCGTTGGCTGTGCCTGTATATAGAGAGCCAAATGAGTTATTGTATTTGCTTGATGCATAGAGTCTTACATTTTCACCAAACAAAAGCAGAAGGTTTGATAAAGCCAAAGCAACTTCGTTGCCGTTTGCCCTTTCTAATGCTTCTTCTCCAACAATTAGAGCAACCTTTTTAGCATCAGCTAAAGTTTTAACGGCATCTTCTGCTATCTCAACTGTGCCTTTAATATTCGTATCAACACCTTTAGCAGAAGCAAGGGCACTAAATAGACTATTCAAAAACTCAACTTCCTTACCCGGCTCATACCTTAAAGCAACGCTGCCGAGCGTGTCTATCTTTGTATCTCGCCAGTAAGCGCTTATAAGCTTTGATTTCTTAAGCAGTTTTACATTTCTTGTTATCTGCCAATCGAGTCTCGGCATCTCATTGGCAACATCACCACCAAAGGCAAGTATTACATCGCAATCTTCCATATCCCTTACATTGTTAAATGGAGCCACACTTTTCGGCAAAACCCTGTAAAGCTTGGCTATGTGGGTTGATGCCACAGAATCAATATTGTTTGTCTTCAATGCGTTATTAAAGAACCTCTTAAGTGCATACTGGTCTTCAATCGTTTCCCTTCCACCACATACAGCAGCTATCTCTTCAGGCTTGTAAGCCTTTAGAATATTGGCTGCTTCTCTAACTGCATCTTCATAAAGAACTTCCTTCCCTCTAATATGAGCAGCAGATATAAGATTTTTTCTCTCTACCACAGAATAGTTGAACCTACCAAGATTACACAAATTTGCCATGTTTGGCGTGTAATCTTCACTTGTAACTCTTAAAACCTTGTTATCTTTTACATTCAAGTCCATCTGACAGCCAGATGAACAGAACTGACAGGTTGTTCTAATTTTCTCCATTTCCCACGGGCGAGCTTTATACTTAAACAGCTTACTACTCATTGCACCCGTAGGACAGATGCTCACACACTGACCACAGAATTCGCATTCTAAAGGCTTACCATCTGTAGTATCTATCTCTTTTCCACCCCAATCCTTCTTTACAAGCTTTAGAATGCCGAAGTTTACAACCTTATCACATATCGTAACACATCTTCTACACTGAATACATAAGTTGGCATCATGATGAATAATTCTCCACTCGTGATGAACTGTTCTATTTGGAACAGTTAAAGGATCAGCTTCTTCTTCGAGTGGATTGCTCGTAATATTCAAATCGTAGTTTACATCCTGAAGGTCGCACTCACCGCTTTTATCACAAACACCGCACTGAAGTGGATGGAACTTATCCCACTCCCAAACAATCTTGTTTCTTGCTTCTATAACCTTTTCTGAGTCTGTTAATACTTCCATGCCGTCTTTAACCTTAACGGCACAAGAGAGCATGGGCTTTTTCATACCCACTATCTCAACAACGCATACACGGCAAGCACCTATAGCACCAAACCTGTCAGAATAACAGATGGCAGGGATATATATGCCGTTTCTTCGTGCCACCTGCAAAATTGTTTCATCTTTGCTTGCTTCATACTCTTTTCCATTTATCTTTATTTTTACAGTATCAGCCATATCCTACACCCCTTATCTATCGCATTCGCCGAACACGAAGTCCAAGCTACCGATTACCGAGATAATATCCGCTATCAACCCACCCTTAACCATCTTTGGCATAGCACTAATGTTGATAAAGGATGGTGCTCTTATCTTTAACCTGTAAGGCTTGCCTTCACCCGTTGAATAGATATAGAAGCCAAGTTCTCCCTTTGGATTCTCAGCACCAAAATAGACTTCACCCGCAGGAGCCTTAATTCCTTTTACAACCTTTACAAAGTGCTTCATTAAGGCGTAGTTGTTCATCATCAGTCTCTCTTTTGGCTCCCACACATACTGTGGAGCATCAATCATCGCAGGTCCAGAAGGTATTTTTTCGATACACTGCTCAAGAATTCTGTTAGATTGCAGCATCTCATCCATTCTCACAAGGTATCTTGCATATACATCACCATCATCATAGACTGGAACTTCAAAATTCAGTTCAGGATAAACCAAATAAGGCATATCCCTTCTTAAGTCCCAATCTACACCGCTTCCCCTTGTGCATGGACCTGCTATACCGTAATTAATAGCATCTTCCTTAGAAATATATCCAACACCTTTGGTTCTCTTCAGCCAAATCCTATTTTTGGTAAGAAGAGTATGATACTCTTTTAATTTTTTCGGGAAGAGTTTTACAAACTCACTCAGTTTCTCCATAAAGCCATTAGGCAAATCCCTTGCAACACCACCTATTCTTATATAGTTGTAAGTAAGCCTGTTTCCGCAAGCCATCTCATACATATCAAGTATGTATTCCCTTTCACGGAAACAGTAAAGGAATACAGTCATAGCACCGATATCAAGGGCGTGTGTTGCAAGCCAAACAAGGTGTGATGCTATTCTGCCAAGCTCAGCCATTATAACCCTTATATATTGGGCTCTTTCTGGGATATCTTTATCTATCCCCAAGAGCTTTTCGACAGCCATGGCATAAGCCAAGTTGTTGTTCATGGCTGCCAAATAGTCAAGCCTATCCGTATAAGGGTTAAACTGTTGATAGGTCATGTATTCGGCTAATTTTTCTATACCTCTATGCAAGAAACCAACTTGGGGGTCGGAGTCAACAATTCTCTCACCATCCAGCTTAACGACATATCTCAAAACGCCGTGCGTTGCTGGATGCTGCGGACCAACATTGATTACGACTTCTCTCTCGTTATTAACTTCATAAGTTTTATTCATTTTACATACTCCTTAAGTTAAGGCATCCTTGTGTGTCTTGGTTTTTTAATTTGACCTTCGGGAAGATGCTTATCAAGCCACAAATCATCTTCAGGTTTACCTTTAAGCGGATAATCCTTTCTCAAAGGATAACCTTCCCAATCTTCTGGCATCAATATCCTTCTTAAGTCTGGATGATTGTTAAACTTTATACCAAACATGTCGTATGTCTCTCTCTCATCCCAGTTAGCAGAATGCCAAATAGAAACAACGCTATCAACAGGTTCATCTTCCTTTGTTCTCGTTTTAACTCTCATAATCATTTTATGCGGTATAGACCTTATCTCATAAACCAAATCGAATCTCTCTTCCCTTTCAGGAAAATCAACGGCTGTCATCATTACAAGATAATCAAATTGTAATTCTGGGTCGTCATGCAAAAACTTCATAAGCTCAACAAGCTTCTCCTTTTTAATCGTCACGGAGAGCTCATCTCTAAAGGTGTCATGCTCTATGATGTAATCCCCAAATTTTGATTTTATCTTCTCAAACAACTCCTCGTTAGTCATAGAATCTCTCCTTTTTTAGGCTTTCATTGAGCCTTCTCTTCTGATCTTCTCCTGAAGCTTCATAATTCCATACAACAGACCTTCTGGTCTTGGTGGACATCCAGGCACATATACATCGACAGGCATGATAGTATCCACACCCTGAACAACGCTGTAGGTATCAAACATTCCACCTGTATTAGCACAAGAACCCATAGAAATAACCCACTTTGGGTGTGGCATCTGGTCGTAAACCTTTCTTGCTGCTATAGCCATCTTTTTCGTCAATGTTCCTGCAATTATCATAATGTCGGAATGCCTTGGAGACGCTCTAAAAACAACACCAAACCTATCAAGGTCAAAACGAGATGCACCTGTTGCCATCATCTCAATAGCACAGCAGGCAAGACCAAATGTCATAGGCCACAAAGAAGAGTATCTTGCCCAACTAACAAGCTTGTCCAACTTCGTCGTTATCCAAGGATTCTCTACTCCCATTCCAGTGCTCCTTTCTTATAAGCATAAATCCAGCCCACAAAAACCATTACAACAAACAGACCCATCTCAATGACCCCAAGGATACCCAACTGTTTAAAGTCAACAGCCCACGGATACATGAATACCGCTTCTATATCGAACAGTGTGAACATGATAGCAATGATATAGAAACGGATATTCATGTGTCTGAGTTCGGATACCATAGGATATCCGCACTCATACAGGTCAAACTTTTCAGGGTAATATTCCTTGGGGGCCAAATACTTAGAAACAGCCAACATCGCAAAGAAGATGATAAACAAGACAATAACTGAAATAAACGCAATAAGCCAGTTAGTCATACTCCGACCCCCTTAGCATTATTTTACTTCTAACCCGTGCAAAATTTTACATTAAACAGTTCAACTGTCAACAGTAAAAATTATGAACAATTAAATACCAAATAACCTTTAACCAATAACTATAAAAATTAAGAGGGTGTTAGGTTATACTAACACCCCTTGTTTCTATTTTTAGCCTTCCTTAGAGAGAGTTTCGTGTATAGATTTTGCAGCTTTTTTACCTGCTCCAACAGCTAAAATAACCGTTGCTGCACCCGTAACTATGTCTCCACCTGCCCAAACCTTTGGATGAGTTGTCTTACCTGTCTCTTCGTCAGCTATGAAATAGCCCCATTTGTTAGTTTCAACGCCTGTTGCTGTTCTCGCAACAATAGGGTTAGCGTTCTGACCTATTGCTATAATTACATTGTCAACATCCATTACAAAGTTTGAACCTTCAATAGGAACAGGTCTCCTTCTTCCAGATTCATCAGGTTCACCAAGTTCCATTCTTACACACTCAAGACCTTTCACATTACCATTTTCATCACCTATAACCCTAACAGGATTCGTAAGCAACTCAAACTTTATACCTTCTGCTTCAGCATGCTCTATCTCTTCGGCTCTTGCTGGCATCTCTGCTCTGCTTCTTCTGTAAACAATAATAGCTTCTTCTGCACCGAGTCTCTTTGCCGTTCTTACGGCATCCATAGCAACATTACCACCGCCTATAACAACGACCCTTTTACCAACCTTTATAGGCGTATCATACTCTGGAAAATCAAAAGCCCTCATTAGATTGGAGCGCGTCAAGAATTCGCTTGCGGAATAAACACCGTTTAGGTTCTCACCCGGAATACCCAAAAAGCTTGGTGCGCCAGCACCATTTGCCAAAAATACTGCATCGTATTCTTCAACAAGCTCATCAACTGTCTTGATATAACCGATAACATAGTCAGTGTATATTTTGACACCTAACTTTTTAACTTGGTCAACTTCATATTGAACAATAGACTTTGGAAGCCTGAACTCAGGAATACCATAAATTAAAACTCCACCTGGCTTATGGAGTGCTTCAAAAATTGTTACATCGTATCCCAAGTTTGCTAAATCAGCAGCACAAGCTAAACCTGCAGGACCAGAACCGACAATAGCAACTTTTTTATTTTTCTTTGTTCCTTCTTCTATAGGTTTATCAACTATACCATGCTCTCTTGCCCAATCTGCAACAAACCTTTCAAGTCTTCCTATCGCTATAGGCTTACCTTTTTTGTTCATTACGCACTTCTCTTCACACTGCTCCTCCTGTGGACAAACCCTACCACATATAGCGGGTAAAGCATTGGTAAGCTTTATCTCCCTGAAAGCACCTTCTATGTCTTCGTCTAATATCTTGTCTATAAACTGTGGAATATGGACATCAGCTGGACAACCTTCTATACATGGAGCAGGATTACACTGAAGACATCTCTGTGCTTCAGCTATTGCTTCTTCTAAAGAATATCCGTAAGGAACTTCATCAAAATTTTTAATTCTCTCTTTCGGGTCCTGTTCTCTCATTGGGACCCTATCTCTTTTAAACTTTTCAGAAGCTTTTAATCTCTCAGCCATTATGCTATTCCCTCCTTTGCTTTATATAACTCTAAAGCCTTCTTTTCTTGGTCAGCGTAATATCTCTGTCTTGCTATAAGCTCATCAAAATCAACCAAAGCTCCATCAAACTCTGGCCCATCAACGCATGCAAATTTTGTCTCTCCGCCAACTGTTACACGACATGCGCCACACATTCCAGTTCCGTCAACCATTATTGGGTTGAGAGAAACTATAATAGGTTTGTTAAACTTTTTAGCAGATTCAACACAAGCCTTCATCATAATAGGCGGTCCAATTGCCCAAATTCTGCTTACATTATCAGCTTCTGTTGCGAGCAACTCTTCTAAAACAAGATTAACAAAGCCCTTTTTGCCCTTACTGCCATCGTCAGTTGCAACGATGAGCTCTGTTGAAGCATCTTTCATCTTGTCTTCCATAATAAGCAAATCAGCTGTTCTTGCACCTATGATAGAAATCACATGATTACCCAACTCTTTCAAGGCTTTGGCAATAGGATGTATAGGTGCTATACCGATACCACCACCAATCATCACAACCTTGCCGTCAAACTTCTCAACTTCAGACGGCATACCCAAAGGACCAACGAAGGAGTAAAGCTCATCTCCCTCATTCATCCTTGAAAGTTCCAACGTGCTCTTTCCAACCACCTGAAAAACAATCTGAACCCACCCTTCAGTTGGGTTAGCATCGGCGATAGTCAAAGGGACCCTTTCGCCGTGGTCTCTTGGAATTAGAATAATAAACTGTCCAGCTTTCGATGCCTTAGCAACATCCTTGGCATCAATAAGCATGGAGAAGATGGTCTCGCTCCACTGCTCTTTCTTTAGAATTCTTGCCATTAAAAACCTCCTAAAACCTTATTTTCAGAATAAATCTCCGTCAAAATTTCAAAGATATCGTGCCTAAATACGAGCTAACAACAAGAATAGGGTTTTTACAGTTGTTCTTATTAAACTTAACGATATACTCCCTATACCATCTATCATTACCTATACTATAAAGCCAACTTGCTCGCCAATCACTTTTTTCTATATAATCAATAGAAACAGGCTTCAAAATATTCCCACAGGCAGATAGATATACAAGCCAAAACGAGTTTTTATCTTCAAGATTGTTTAAATCCATATCGGGCGTATAAAAAGCCACATAATAGACATCGTAATTCTCAAGCTCTCTGTAAATATCGCTATATCTTGAAGGAGATTTTCCTTTTAGATGAGACATTACATCGATATATTCGCTCATGAGTTTTTTGTCAAACCTTGTGGCTGCAATCTTTGCAATCGTTGAGAAGTCTCTATACAGCGTATAACTTCTTGTATGCTTTTCTAAATCCTGCATATATCTATCCTGATAATGCGTAAAACCAAGCCTTTCTAAGGATCTATTGACAGAAGTGCAGCCATACAAAAACAAAAAACCCATCAACAAAACAACTATCTTCTTCATTTCTCACCTTCCAAACCCGACTCGTTAAGCAGTCTATCAAGTGACTCTTTTGCTTCAATATTATCGGGTTCTTTTTTAAGAATCTTTTTGTAAATCTCTATGGCATCGTTTATGTATCCCTGCTTCTCATACAGCTTTGCCATTGTTATAGTGGCTTCTTCGTCATCATCGGACTCTTCTTCAAGCTCTATCTCGGGTATCTCTTCTTTCTCTTCACTTATCTCTTCAACAAGCTCACTCAAATCTTCTTCATCTGGCTTAATCTTGCCTGCAAGCTCTATCATCTTTGACTTATACTCTTCCTTATCTTCCAAAAGCAGCAATCTCTCATAAATCTTGCCTGCAAGCTCCAACTTGCCTGCCTTCTCATAACATTCAGCAAGCAGTTTTAAAGCTTCTGTATTGTTCCTTTGAATATTTGCTGCCGTCTCAAGATAGGCAAGGGCAGCTTCGTAATTCTTCTCCATCATTAGAATCTTACCAACCAAAAGCAGAGCAAGTGCATATCTTGGATATGCCTTCAACCCTTCTATAAGAATCTGATAAGCCTTGTCATACTCCTTGTTTCTAAAATAGAGCAAGGCTATTGGATAGAAATATAAACTCTTGCTTTTATGCTTCTCATAGTAAGTTTCTAACTTTTGAATTAACTTCTTATTCATTTGCTCCTATAACTTCTTCAACAACTTTTCTTGCTATACCGTCGGTGATTATAGAATTACCTATACCAACTGTCAAGACAAAACGCAAAACGCCGTCTCTGTTTTTCTTATCTTTAAGCATAATCTCGTAAACTTGCTCTGGTTTAATGTGAAAATCAACTTGAACGGGCAAACCCAAAGAACTAAGAAGAGACTTTAACCTGTCCGATTCATCTCTGCTCATATAACCCAACTTTTCAGCTAACCTTGAAGCCATAACCATACCTATACTTACGGCTTCGCCATGTAAATACCTTTTATAATTCGTGATACTCTCTATGGCATGAGCAAATGTATGGCCAAAGTTAAGCAGAGCCCTTATGTTTTTCTCCTTCTCATCTTCAACAACTATCTCAACCTTGTTTTTTATGCTCCTTTCAACAACAAACTGTAAACTATCCAAATCCCTATTTTTCAAAGCATCAACGCTGTTTTCCAAAAACTCAAACAGCTTCTTATCCCTTATCATGCCGTATTTAACAACTTCAGCAAAAGCAGATAGATACTCCCTTTCGGGCAAAGTTTTTAAGAAGCCAACATCAACAAAAACAGCTTCGGGCTGATAAAAACTGCCAACAATATTTTTATAGCCACCGTAATTTATTCCCGTCTTTCCACCAATTGAGCTATCAACCATCGCAAGAAGGGAAGTAGGTAGTTGAACGAGTTTTGCTCCACGCATATATGTTGCTGCAGCAAACCCAACTATATCACCAACAACACCACCGCCAAATGCCAAAATAAGAGAGTGCCTATCTGCAGACTTATCAAGCAAAAAGTCGTAAATTTTCATCAGCGTATTTATATTTTTGCTCTCTTCACCTGCCTCAAAAACAAAGAGATGCTGGCTTAACTCATTAAGAAAATCCCTATAAAAAGAGAAAAGATTACTGTCTGTAATCACAAAAACCCTTTTATCCCTTATGAACTCTATTATTTCATCTTTCAAATTCTCACCAACAAAAACGCTATATTTTGGATTTACATTTACAGCTATCTGTCTAATATCTCCTGTCTGCATCTATTCAACTCCCTATATCCAACCATTCTGTATTCAATCACAGCCTTTGCCGTATCGTCAAAGAACAACAGATGACCTATAAGAAGATTTATATCCTTTGCATCCGTTATACTCTTGTTGTTGAAATAGTAATCTTTTAATAGTTTTCCTATATCATATCCAACAGCAGAGATGAATGTTGGGTCTTTAAAGAATGTCTCCCTGTAATCGTTAAGAAACTTCTCTGCAAGACTATTCGACTGACACATATAGTATGGCGTTATAAACCTAAGCGATTTCCTTACAGCAATACTCAAATCAAACAAACTCTTTTTTGACTGAAGATTGACAGATAAAATCCTTAATGGATGAACATCGTAATAATCAAGCAAACTAACAAGATGAACAAACATCTTCTGTGGAGCAAAAACAACGAGCGTATCAACATTCAAAGAGTGCTCAAAAACCTTGCCCTTCGTAAGCCCAGAGATTTTTTTAACCTTAACAATACCAAACAACTCCCTTAAAAATGAGTCCATAACTTCATACAAAGATGGAATGCCCGATGATACAAAAACAGACTTCCCGCATTTCAAAAGCGTATCAACAAATGCATCTTTGTCTACCGTATCAACCTTATCAAAAGAGTAAAGCACACCTATACTGCCACTGTCTATATTGCAAACATACTCTGCAAGCTGTTTTGATGCAAGTGTAGGGTTATATCCGTAATAGGCAACATTGGAACAGTTATCGTCATCTTTTGCCAAAGGTAAAATAACAAGAACTGGCTTATTGCAGTATTTTCCAAGAAGTTTATCGACATTCGACTTCGAAAAAGGACCAACTATAGCCACAGGATTAATCTTTTTCAACTCACTCAAAAAATCGCTATTGCTGTCTATCTTCACCAAATTAACAAACGAAGGCAGAGAGAGACTTAAACCGTTGTAAAGCTCTTCAGAAAACGAAGAGAGACTCCCGCCAAAAGGCGCAACAACCACAACCGACAAATTGGAAGCATAAGAGTTTAGAATAAAAACAAAAAGGAAAACAAAAACAGCACATAACTTCTTCATTGCATCATAAGTGATTTAACCTTTTTCAAATCTTCTATGAATATCTCAATAGCCTTGGGATTTCTTAGAAGATAAGCAGGGTGATAAAGCGGCACAACCTTTATGTTTTTGTATTGGAACACTTTTCCCCTTAATGTGCCTAAGGCACCTTTTTGGTTTGTAAGCTCATAGGTAGAATATCTGCCAAGGGTGGCTATAACCTTAGGTTGAATCAACTCTATTTGTCTTTTTAAATAACCAAAGCAGGCTATAAGCTCTTCAGGTAAAGGGTCTCTATTGTTGGGTGGGCGACACTTTAGACAGTTCGCAATATAGACACTCTTTGCGTCTATACCAACATCCTTAAGCAAATCCCTTAGAAGCCTTCCAGCCCTTCCAACAAACGGTCTGCCCTGTAAATCTTCGTCCCTTCCTGGTGCTTCTCCAACAAACATCAAATCAGCGTTTATATCGCCTTCTCCAAACACAACATTTGTTCTTGTCTTATGCAACTCGCACTTTTTACATCTTAAAGCTTCTTCCTTTAACTCTTCAAATATCTCTTCCTTGCTTGTAAACTTAACGGGCTGCATATACTCAACACCTATATCTTTATAAAAGCAGAGAAGTTCAACAAGCTCTCTCATTTTTTAAAAGGTTGATAAGTTTTGCTATCTGTTCGTTTTTCGCATAGTAAGATATCTTGTTAGAAACAAGAAAAGCCGTTGATTCAAATATATCTTCAATAACTTCAAGCCCATTCTCTCTGAGTGTTCTGCCGGTTGATACTATATCAACAATACAGTCTGCTATACCCAAAACTGCAGCAAGCTCTATCGAACCATAAAGCTTTATAATCTCAACATTCAAACCCTTCTTTAGAAAATGATTTCTTGCTATATTGACAAACTTCGTTGCAACCTTAACGGCTGAATTTTTCTTGTTTATACACCCTTTATCCCTGCCTGCAACAACCATCCTGCAATAGCCTATACCCAAATCCAAAAGTTCAAATAGGTCTGGCTCTGTCTCATTTAAAACATCCCTTCCCACAACACCAAGGTCAGCAGCAGCATACTCAACATAGGTTGCAACATCCTGAGCCCTAACAATAAGAAACCTATAATTGTTCTCTTTATCGGTAAAAAAGAGCTTTCTTGAAGAAGGAACATCAACTTCTATGCCCGCCTTTTTAAAAATCTCAAGAGATTCATCCATCAGTCTGCCCTTTGGCAGAGCAATTGTTATCATTGTTTCTCTCTCCTGATATTTGCACCAAGCAGGGATAGTTTTTTCTCAAGCGATTCATAGCCTCTATCTAAGTGATAAATCCTTAGAACATCCGTTCTTCCTTCTGCTGATAAACCTGCAATAACAAGACCTGCCGATGCTCTTAAATCCGTTGCCATGACAGTTGCACCTATAAGCCTATCAACACCTTCAACAATAGCCTTATTGCCCGAGATGATTATATTTGCTCCGAGTCTGTTTAACTCTGCAACATGCATAAACCTATTCTCAAAAATTGTCTCTTCTATTATGCTTGTGCCTTCTGCTAAGGTTAATGCAGCCATAAATTGAGCCTGCATATCGGTCGGAAAACCCGGATATACAGCCGTTTTTATCATAACAGGATTAATTTTATCGGCTGAAACCTTCAAGGTATCATCTGCTAAAATCTCTATCTCTCCACCAATCTCTACAAATTTATCAACAATTGCATCCATTGCGAATATAGGCGCATTTCTAAGCGTTATTTCAGACTTTGTAATGAGTGCAGCACACATGAATGTGCCAGCTTCAATCCTATCGCTCATAACAGAGTACTCAACACCATCTAAACCTTCAACACCTTCAATCGTAATTGTGCTTTCACCTTCGCCTTCTATCTTTGCACCCATCTTTTTAAGCAGTCTAACAAGGTCAACCACTTCAGGCTCTTTTGCTGCGTTTTTTATAACCGTTTTGCCTTCTGACAAAACGGCAGCCATGATAAGATTCTCTGTCCCTGTAACGGTTGGTATGTCAAAATAGATATTCGAACCCTTCAACCCTTCTGTCTTTGCAACGATATAACCATGCTCTATATTTACATCTGCAGACATCTGTTTTAATCCGTTTATATGCAGATTGACAGGTCTAACGCCAATTGCACAGCCGCCGGGCATCGAAACATGGGCGCTCTTCAATCGAGCTACCAAAGGCCCTAAAACAAGAATAGAAGCTCTCATTGTCTTCACAAGCTCATAGGGAGCAAAATCCGAACTTATATCGGCACAATTCAGTCTTAAAGTTTTTCCGTCCCTTTCACATACACAGCCCAATCTTTTTATAAGCTCACACATTGTGCTTACATCTTTCAAATCCGGGACATTGTGAAGAATAACATCTTTATCAGTCAAAATAGCAGCAGCCATCATGGGAAGTGATGCGTTTTTAGAACCGCTTATATAGACTTCACCCTTGAGCCTATTTGGGCCTTCGATTACAAATTTATCCATTACAATTTATCCTTGTATGCCTTGTAGGCTTTTTTCATGCAGTAATCCATTATAACGATGAGACCTGACTCTTCTGCAATTCTCTTTGCTTCTTCGGATACTATCCCTTCCTGAAGCCATAAAACCTTAGCACCAATCTCAACGGCCTGTTTTGCCAACTCGGGAGCATACTCAGACCTTCTGAACACATCAACCACATCAACAGGCCTATCAACATCCAAAAGCGTTTTATAACACTTCTCGCCCAGAATCTCCTTCGTTGCAGGCCTTACGGGAATTATCGTATATCCGTTATCTTTCAAATACTTCGCCACATCATAACTTGCTCTTGAAGGCTTTGGACTTAAACCTACAACAGCTATATTCTTATATCTCAACGCTTCTATCATCTTTTTCTCTTCTTCTTCTGAAGGATTACCCAAACCTACTCTGCAGGCATCAACAGCCGGTTTTTCCATCTTTTATCCACCCAACGACTTTATTCTCTCTTCTTTTGTCTCGATATGCGTTATTTTAACACCAAACCTTCCACCAACAACAACCACAACGCCTTTGGCAACAACCTTGCCGTTGACAAGAATATCCATCGGCTCTTCTATATTCTTCTCAAGTTCTATTATCGAGCCATCTTTCAAATCCAAAATATCCTTTATCAGCATATACTTCTCGCCAATTCTTATCTTCACTTCAAGGTCTATGTCCATTATCAGGTCAAGATTCTTCGGCGCTTCGGTTGTGCTTACTTGAGTCGAAGGTGCTGCTTTCTGCTCAAAAGTCGGCTCTTCAACATCTCTAAACGGTATCTCTTCTTCTGGTGTTTCAATCTCAAGCTGCTCAACGGCAAACAGTTCATCTATAGCCTTTGGCGAGTATATCTCAAAAGCACCATCTTCTATATTTGGAAGTGCAACATCATAAACAGCTTTATAAAGATTATTTTCAAGCTCTGAAGGTTCGAGCTTTACTTCTTTTACTTCAAAGCTCAAAGGAGTCGCTATATTCTCCTTTACGGCGGTTGAAAAGTGGCCAAAAACCTGAGAGAAAAGCTCTTTTATAGCGTCTAAATCATCGCTTTCAAGCTCATCCTTAGCCTCACCGGGGCCCATAAGCATAAGGTCTGACAAGATAGAAGCAAATCTTTTATCAATCAGTATAAAAAGCGGGTTCTCTTTATCGTCTTTGCTTACAGAAACAGAAACAAAAACCTTGTTTTCAAAAGAGACATCGTCCTTGCTAACAATGTTTAAGTCCGTAAATTTAGAGACAACTTCCAAAGAGAAGGCTGTCTTTAAAACTTCTTCTATGGAGCTATTTAAAAGGTCAAAAAATCTCTTTGTATCCTTGTCTATCTGGTTATCACTGCTTGATGATTCTTCTTTATCATTATTATCTTCTGTCTCTTCGGCATTTAAAAGGCTATCAATCTCATCCTGAGAGAGTTCTTCGGCAGCCATACAAACTCCTTAATCCAAGGTTAAAATCTCTTTTATCTTAACGGCTTTATTAACACCCTTTTTACCAAGCTTCACTCTAAACTTTTCAACGCCGTTCATGTAAACAGGCAAGTCATCTTCAACCTTTGTGCTTAAAACGAGCAAATCACCTTCTTTAAGTTCCAAAAAATCCTTCATTTTCATAATCTTTGAACCAAGCCTAAAATCAAGATACACCATAACCGTCTCGAGCGCCCTTGCTATATCTTCCGTTCTGTCTTCTGTCGCCTTCTTTGAACGGGCAAGTATATCATGCGTGCCTATTTTATTCAAGACAGGCTCAAGCACAATAACAGGCAGACACCAGTTTATGATTCCGCTTGACTCACCAAGCTTAACTTCAAATACAACCAAAACAACAATTTCAGATGGAGCAACAATCTGGACAACATTTGGGCTGGACTCCTGCCCTACAACTTCAAAGCTTATATCCATTATCGGCTCCCACGCCGACTTCATCTCACCCATCGCCTGTTTTACCACATCAAGCAGAATACTCTGCTCTATATCGGTAAAGGGCCTATTTAGATTAACAGCTTCACCCGTTCCACCAAGTAATCTATCAACAAGGGCAAAACCTATGTCAGGCTCCAAAGAGAAAACGCCATTTCCATCCAAAGGCGCAAGGCTTATAACATTAAAACTGACATTGTTCGACAAAGATAAAACAAACTCTGCATATGTCATCTGGTCAACACTGACAACTTCTATCTCAACGATGGATCTCAAAAAAGCAGAAAGACGACTCGAGAAGTTGCGTGAAAATTTATCGTGAAGGTTCTTTATTGCCCTTATCTGTTCTTTTGAAACCTTATCAGGACGCTTGAAGTCGTAAAGAGATACCTTTTTGGGTTCTAATATCTCTTCAACGACTTCTTCGGGCTCTTCTTCTACAAGCTCTTCTTTATCAAGGCTATTAAGCAGCGCATCTATCTCTTCCTGAGATAGAATCTCTGGCATCTTTACCTACCAAGAACCAGCTTTGAGATGGTTGAAGCTATCTCATCAAGCGGCACAACAAAATCTGCAAGACCCATCTGGGTTGGTTTTCTGGGCATTCCCCAAACAACGCAGCTATCCTTATCCTGAGCAATTATCGTTCCGCCGGCTTTTTTAACTTCCTGCAGCCCTTTAAAACCATCATCACCCATTCCGGTCATTATTACGCACAAGGCTTTATCGCCAAATGTCTCTGCAACAGACTTAAACATAACATCAGCATTGGGTGTATAGATAGTTTTAGGCTCACTGCTTACACCCACAACATAACGAGAACCACTCTTTTTAGCCGTCATCTGCATGCCGCCGGGTGCAAGATACCCTTGATTGGGTTTTAGCTCTTCACCATCTTCAGCTTCTTTAACCTTTATTTTTGAAACTTTACTCAAAGAGTTGGCAAAAACGCCAGTAAATGTCTTTGGCATGTGCTGAACAATCATCACAGGCACACCAAGCAGTGGCAAATCTGTAAATACCTTCTCCAAAGCTACAGGTCCGCCTGTTGATGCAGCTATTGCAACAACCTTTATATTTAACTTCTCAAGTTTTTTTCTTCTTGTTGGAGCAGGTGCTTCTTCTTCCTTTTTTTCTATCTGAATAGTTCTCCTTAATATAGGTCTTCCCTTTATTCTTGAATCTTTGGCAGAAAGAATCTTCTCAATCAAAAGCTGCCTTGCTTCTTTTGCAACACTCTTAAACGACAAAACATCGTTTTTAGAGATATAATCAATTGCGCCTATTCTTAAAGCTTCAAGTGTCTCTTTTGCTCCATCTGTAGTTAAACTTGAAACCATTACAACGGGCACAGGACACTCTTTCATTATTATTTTCAATGCTTCAAGCCCGTTGAGTTTTGGCATCTCTATATCGAGTGTAACAACATCAGGTTTCAACGCCTTTATCTTCTCTATGGCTTCCTGTCCATCTTTGGCAGTATCTATTACCTGAATTTTTCCAGATTCTTCTAATATTCTTGTAAGATATTTTCTTGAGATTAAAGAATCATCAACAACTAAAACTTTTACTTTGGATTCCATAATACCCCCTAAAAATCTTTGCTTTTCACCGTTAAAAATGATATAAACTTCCCTGCAAAAAAGCAAATAAAATCTAAGGAAGGAGGTTTAGATATGGGTTTAACCGTTGCACAAAAAATCTTGAAGGAGCACCTGGTAGATGGCGATCTCTTCTCGGGTGATGAGATTGGTATTAAGATTGACCAGACATTGACACAGGACGCCACAGGAACAATGGCAGACTTGCAGTTCGAACAGATGGGCGTTGACAGGGTAAAAACGGAAATCTCCGTAAGCTACATCGACCACAAAACCATTCAGATGGGCTTTGAAGATGCAGATGACCACACATACCTGCAGACATTCGCCAAAAAATACGGTCTGTATCTGTCCAAAGCAGGAAACGGTATCTGCCACCAGGTTCACATCGAAAGAATTGGAAGACCTGGTGCAACACTGCTTGGTTCTGACTCCCACACACCAACGGGTGGCGGTATAGGTATGATAGCCATCGGCGCTGGTGGTTTGGATGTTGCAAGCGCAATGGCAGGAATGCCATTCTATTTGCCAAGACCAAAAATTTTGGGTGTAAAACTAACAGGCAAATTGAGACCTTGGGTAACGGCTAAGGATGTCATCTTGAAACTGCTTCAGATTCTTTCAACAAAAGGCAATGTTGGTTGGATTGTTGAATACTTTGGCGAAGGTGTAAAAACCTTAACAGTTCCAGAAAGAGGAACAATCACCAACATGGGAGCAGAGCTTGGTGTTACAACAAGTGTATTCCCATCTGACGAACAGACAAAAAGATTCTTAGAAGCCCAAGGCAGAGGAGACCAGTGGATTCCTTTGGAAGCAGATCCAGATGCAAATTACGACAGAATTATAGAGATAAATCTGAGTGAGCTTGAGCCAATGATAGCTCAGCCACACAACCCAGACAATGTTGTAACAGTAAGAGAGATTGAAGGCACACCAGTTGATCAGGTTATGATTGGAAGCTGCACCAACTCTTCATACAAAGATGGTAAAACTGTTGCAGAGATAGTAAAGGGCAGAACAGTCAATCCAAATGTAAGCTGCGGTTATGCACCAGGCTCTAAGCAGGTTTTAAGAATGCTTGCTGATGAAGGCGAACTCTCTCACATCATAGCAGCAGGATTCAGAATTCTTGAGTCTGCGTGCGGTTTCTGTATAGGTGCTGGTCAGGCTCCAAGAAACAATGCAATCTCAATCAGAACAAACAACAGAAACTTCTATGGAAGAAGTGGAACAGTTACAGCTAAAATTTATCTTGTAAGCCCAGAGACTGCAGCAGCTTGCGCTTTGACAGGCGTAATCACAGACCCAAGAGACCTTGAGACAAAATTCGGCATAAAATATCCAAATATAGACATACCTGAAAAATTCACTATCGACGACAGTATGCTCTTACCACCTGCTCCACCAGAAGAAGCAAAAACAATCCAGCTCTACAAAGGTCCAAACATTGTTGACCCACCATCTGGTGAACCTATGCCAAAGGATTTAGAAGCAGAAGTTGCCGGTAAGTTTGGTGATAAGATAACAACAGACGACATTATGCCAGCTGGTGATCTTCTCAAATATAGGTCCAATGTTCCAAAGTATGCTCAGTATGTATTCGTAAAGAGAGACCCAGAGTTTGCAAGCAGATGCTTGGAGAACAAGAAGAAGGGTCTTTACAATGTAATCGTAGGTGGCGACAACTATGGTCAGGGTTCATCAAGAGAGCATGCAGCATTGTGCCCAATGTATCTTGGCGTAAAAGCAGTTATAGCTAAGGCTATCGAAAGAATCCACAGAGCCAACCTGATTAACTTCGGTATCATTCCATTAACATTCAAGAATGCTGAAGACTACGACAAGATTGATAAGGGTGATAAGATAAAGATAAGCGGCATAAGAAAAGCTCTTATCGACGGCACTGGCGAAGTTGTTCTCCACAACGAGACAAAAGGCATTGACATTCCACTTGAGTATCACCTAACAGAAAGAGAGAGAAAGATAATACTCGCTGGCGGCAAGATGAGACTCGCAAAAGATTTCGCAGGCAAATCCTTCAACGAAATCACATTTACAGAGTAAAAACCCTTTTTAAAAACTAAAAAAGCCCGCCATTTGGCGGGCTTTTCTTTTTACCTAACCTTACCTTGTTAGCTTCTGCAGTTTATCATAAAGCAGCATAGCCGGATGCAGGTTTATAGATTTAATACCCATGATTGTATTCAAATCAGCTATATACTCGTCGTATTCTGACTTTTTCTTTGATATCAACTTATCTATGTCACCGCCGAACTCTTTAAGCAATCTTATAACCATCGTTATAGAAGAGAGAGTATAGTTTCTTATCATTGAGAACTGAGCCATTCTATCCCACTCGTTGGAGATATGTATGGAGTTGATGTATTCAAGTATATCTTTAAATCCAAAGTACTTGTTAACAGTCTCTATAGCTTCTGTCGTCGATTTTATATCCTTTCCGAGCAGTTTCGCTATGTGGTAAGCGGGTATGAATGGGTCAATGAAATAAAGCTTTGCTATCTCTTTTGCCAAATCTTCATCTATAACTTCCTTTAACAACTCAACCTTTTCAAGATAGCCATCCTTATACATGCCATTTACAACGCAGCAGTTGTAATAGTCATTAAGCCACTTCTTAACTTCTTCTTCTTTTTTGATATCAAGTGAAACACTATCCCTGAACATATAAATCTCATTAATCGTAAACTTGTTTATAGCATCAAACATACCGAGAGAAATTTCATAAATCTTCTGCTGTGGTATCTTGTTCTCATACTCAAAGAGTCTGTTTCTCAAGTTAAACACATCGAGAACATCGTATGAGAAAATCATTGACTTCATTATTTGCGGGAAGTTTTGACCTGTCATCATGTGAATCTTTAAAAGGCTGCTTGCACCGTTGTTGTTTATTATCAAGTTAACCATAAATGTAAAGGCTATCTCATTTCTCAATCTATGCTTTGCTATGTAATCTGCATACTTTTCTCTAATAGTTGGCGGGAAATACATAACGGCATATTGTTCTATAGTGTCGTCGCTAAATACCTTACTGTTAAGCAATTCATCGTACACGAACATTTTATTCAATGCAAGCATAACGGAAAGTTCCGGTCTTGTATAACCTATACCCTTTGAAGCTCTTGCTGAAAGTTCTTTTCTATCAGGAAACGGATAATCCTCCCTGTGCAAAACTCCCTTCTGAGCAAGAAAATTGTTAAGCTCAAAGAATATATCTGGCTCATATTTCGACCTTATCTCATCCAAACTTACGGCAAAGCTCTGCATATAGTTGTGGGTTAGAACTCTCTGTGTTACTTCTTCTGTTAAATCCTTAAGCATCTTGTTTCTTGCTTCTAAATCCTTTAAAACACCATCCTTCATCAGTTGACTTAGAAGAATCTTTAGGTTGACTTCATGGTCTGACATATCAACACCGGCAGAGTTATCCAAAGCATCGGTGTTTAGTCTTCCGCCGTTTAGAGCATACTCTATCCTTGCCTTCTGTGTTAAACCAAGATTGCCACCTTCACCTACAATTTTGGCTCTAAGTTGACTTGCATTTATTCTAACGGCATCGTTCAACCTATCTCCAACTTCTTCATTTGTCTCATCCGTGGCTTTTACATATGTTCCAATTCCGCCATTCCAAAGAAGGTCAACATCAGCCTGTAAAATCAGTTTTATTAATTCTTCGCCACTTAGTTCATCTTTATCTGTTTGCAAGAATTCCTTTGCTTCTTTTGACAACTTTATCGATTTGGAGTTCCTGTCTGCGACAAAACCACCTTTTGAGAGCAGTTTTTTATCGTAATACTTCCAAGTTAAACCATTCTCAAACAACCTTTTTCTCTCTTTAAACGAAACTTCAGGGTCAGGATTTGGGTCTATAAATATCTCTATATGATTGAATGCAGCTTTGAGTATAATTTTATCGGTATAAAGCATACCGTTTCCGAAGACATCACCGCTCATATCACCGATACCAACAACGGTAAATGTATCTTTAAATACATTCTTACCTAATTCCCTGAAATGCCTTTCAACGCACTGCCATGCACCACGAGCTGTTATTCCTATCTCCTTGTGGTCGTATCCATGTTTTCCGCCACTTGCAAATGCATCCTTAAGCCAGAAGTTATACTCTTTCTCGCTTATCTCGTTTGCAATATCAGAGAATGTCGCAGTTCCTTTATCTGCTGCAACAACAAGATACGGGTCAAAATCATCATAACAGACAACATCTTTTGGTCTCACTTCATTGTTATTGTCGTCTATATTGTCTGTAACATCAAGCATACCGCGCATCAAAGTTCTGTATGCTTTTTTACCTAATTCAATCCATTCGTCTCTGTTTTTAGCTGTTTCTTTAACAATAAATCCACCCTTTGAACCTACAGGGACAATAACGGCATTCTTAACCATCTGGGTCTTCATCAATCCTAAAATCTCAAGCCTAAAGTCATCCTTTCTATCACTCCATCTGATACCGCCCCTTGCGACCTTGCCACCACGCAAATGGCAACCTTCCATAAACGCAGCATGAACATAGACTTCAAACATAGGTCTTGGCGATGGCATAGTATGAATCTTGGATGAATCTATTTTCAAAGAGATATAATGATATTTTTTGTTCTTCTTATAGAAGTTTGTTCTTACGGTGCTCTCTATGATATTCAAAAGCGAATGCATAATCCTGTATTCGTGTATGTCGTTTATCTTTTCAAGCTCGTCCCTAACGCTTTCGTGAATTCTGGCAACTTCTTCCGGTTTTGCCTTCTCTGGCGAGAACTTATCTTCAAAGTAGTCTATTAATCTTTTTGCAAGATGCGGATACTTGTTTAAAACAGCTATTATCGAAGCCTTCTTGATTTGGAAGTTTATCTGCATCAGATAGTTTGCAAGCGTCCTTAAAACATCTATATATTTGTAATTCATGACTGCTTTCGTCGTTAGTTTGTTCAGCTCGTCATCTTCAATAATCTTGTTCCATATAGCTTCAAAGTTCTCCTTTATCGTATCAAATAGTTTCTCTGCATCGTTAGAAGCAAAACCGCCAGCATCTATAGAAAACCTTTGAATAAATATATTTTTCTTCTCAACAGAGATAGATGCGAAATCTTCATACAAAACATTCAAACCCATATTGTTCAGCTTTGGTAAAATCTCATACAGCGCCAATTTAGACAGAGAGTATATGTTGAAGAATACATTTTCACCCTGAGTGTATATATCGGCTTGCAGCTTCTCTTCGTTTAAAAGTTTCTCAAAGTGTTCAACATCGAATATCGCCTGTTCAGGCGTTGTCTTTGAAATATACTCATCATCAAAACTATTCAAATACTTGTTTGTAAAATACGATGCTTTGCCCGTTCCAAACTTATCAACAAGGGCACTTCTAAAGTTATCCTTCCAACTTGAGACTATCTCCTTGAGATTCTTTTCTATCTCTCCTATATCTATCTTCGGTTTCTTGTATCTGCTAAAAATCAGATAGTAATGAACCCTGATAATTCTTGGACTCTGCGTGATTATTTTATACTCTATATCGTCTGTATCGAGCGTTTCGCTCAAATAGTGGGTAAACTTCTCTATATTCTTCTGAGAGTAAAACTTAACAGGCAAAACAGCAATCAGATAAACACCGTGAACAAGGTTTGCCTGCCTTGTCAGTATTTTTATTCTCTCTTCTGTTTCACATGTCAAAAGTTCTTCAAGTAAAATCTTTAAATTCTCCGTGCTTGTAATAAATAAATCATCCTTTGGAAGCGTGTTGAAGATGTCTATCATATGCTTATACTCAAAGGAGTCTTCAACCACATTCTCTTCAAAGAGAATCCTATCAAGCTTGCTCTTTAAGAAAGGTATATTTGAAGCCTGCTCTTTTAACGCCTTTGGCGTGAACAGACCCAATATTATATGTCTTCTTACAACCTTTAAATCTTTATCAAACTCCGATATTGCTATGTAATCCATTCGGCGTGTATCATAAACATTACTCTTTGAGTTCGTTTTATCAATTATCATTACATCGCCAGATTTAACCGTCTCAAGTGCACTCTCGGGCAACTCTTTTATAGAAATTTTATTCTTAAACAGAGACCTTTCTGTATTCTTTAATATACCAAGACAACTATCTTCTTCTAACTGAATCAAGATATCATCAGCTGTATGCTCAAGAATATAACTTCTCATACCTAAGAAAATGAAGTTCTCATCAAGCAGCCACATCAAGAACTCTTTTATATCTTCTGTCTCCTTCTCGCTAATCTTCTTCAAATAAATCGGGTCGTTCAGTTTTCTTGCTATATCTTTGACTCTTCTTTGCATCTCAGGGAAATCTTCAACGGCTAACTTACTCTCTTTAACTGAATTCACTATGTCTTTTTCAAGCTTCTCTTTCTGGATGTCGCTTATGGCATCAAGCAAGAAGTAAAGGTAAAGCTCCTTATGTCCGCTTTCCTGTGGAGACTCTATCTTTGTAAGATTGCCGTTTTCGTCTCTTTCAACAACAAATATGGGTTGGATACTAAACTCTATGTAAAACTCATTGAGATTATTTATTATCGATGTAATACTATCAACTATAAACGGATTGTTATCCGTCAAAAGCCTTATCTGCGTTAATGTCTTATCGCCGACAGACACATCCTTTATCTCGACTTTGAGCTCCTTGTCTCTCTTTAGAATAAACTCAACGCTCTCTTTCATTATCTCTTTAAGCTTTGAAAACTCAAACTTCTCTGAGAAACTCTCTATCTTTGAATATTTGAGTGAAGCATCAACAAACACATCAACAACTCCCTTATCAAACCCAACCTTCTGCAAATCCTTCTTTAGCTCTTTAATGACCTTCTCATAATTCTTTCTGCTTACTTCCATTTAAAACCTCCTATTTTTACGAACCACACGGTGTTGGGTCTCCCTTTAACTTATCCACTGCGTGTGGAATTACATCTATAATAAACTCTAAATCCTCTTTCACAGCTTTTGGCGAACCGGGTAAATTTATAATCAACTTTCTATTCCTTGCACCTGCAACCATTCTTGTCAACATAGCCCTTTTTGTTTTCTTCAAAGTTTCAAAGAGAATAGCATTTACTATTCCAGGAATTTCAAAATCAAGAACTTCCTTTGTTGCATCAGGTGTTACATCCCTTGGGTATAGACCTGTTCCGCCACTTGTTATAATTACATCAACATCACTTTCGCTAAACTCTATCAACTTCTCTTTTATAAGCTCAAATTCATCTGGAATAACATCGTATAAAACAAGCCTGCCTTCTATCTTTTTTATTATCTCTTCAAAAACTGGTCTTACCTTATCCTTTGAAGGGTCTTTTGACCTTGAATCACTTAAAACAAGCAGGGCAAATCTATATTCTGACATTTACACCCTTCTCTTTTAAATACTGCTTAACTTCGCCAATTGTATATGTGCCAAAGTGAAACACGCTTGCAGCCAAAGCAGCTTCAGCCTGCGTCTGCTTAAACACATTTTCAAAATGTTTTAACTCTCCTGCACCGCCGCTTGCTATAACAGGAATATCAACAGACTCGGATATTATCTTGGTAAGTTCTATATCATAACCATCTTTCGTTCCGTCTGCATCTATGCTTGTAAGAAGAATCTCACCTGCACCTCTTTCTTGGACTTCTTTTGCCCACTCGATAGCATTTAGTCCTGTTGGCTCTCTACCGCCTTTAATAAAAACTTCAAAACCTTTTTCTGTTCTCTTTGCGTCTATAGCAACAACAATGCATTGACTTCCAAAAATTTTGCTTGCTTCATTTACAAGGTCTGGATTTTTAACGGCTGCCGAGTTTATTGAAACCTTATCGGCACCAGCTTTGAGCAGAGCCCTTATATCTTCAATACTCCTTATTCCACCACCAACAGCCAAAGGCATAAACACTTCTGCTGCGGTCTTTTCAACAACATCGATAATCGTTTTTCTCTCTTCATAAGTGGCTGTTATATCCAAAAAGACAAGCTCATCAGCACCCTGCTCATCGTATACCTTTGCTTGCTGAACAGGATCACCAGCATCAATCAAGTTAACAAAATTGATACCCTTAACAACCCTGCCCCTGTTCACATCAAGACACGGTATAATACGCTTGGCTAACATAACACAAGCCCAACTCCCGTTTCTCTTTTAAAAATTATAAACTTTAAAAATATTTAATCAAGTTTTTGTATGTCTATTAGTTTGAAAGATTAATGTATCTGTGGTATGATTTTTAAAAGGTTAAAGGAGTTATATACAATGGAAAGAAAAGTTAAGATAGTTATAACTTTAGGCCCATCAACGGCAAGCAAAGAAGCTATGGAAAAACTTATAAAGATGGGCGTTGATGTATTCAGGTTAAACTTTTCTCATGCAAACCACGAAACACACAAAAAGAGTATAGAGACAATAAGGGAAGTTTCAAGAGAGCTAAAAAGGGATGTTGCAATACTGCAAGACATAAGTGGGCCAAAGATAAGAATAGGAGAGATAGACGGAATACTCGAACTGAAAAAAGGCGATAAAATAGTCTTAACAAAGAACAACCCATCAAAGAGAAACGAATTGACACTTTCACACCCGCAGCTAATTGATGAACTAAAAAAGGACGAAGAAGTATATTTTGCCGATGGCAGCATAAGGGCTATTGTCGTAAAAAAGTCAAAAGACTCAGCAGAGCTTGAAGTTTTAAACGAAGGCGTTTTATCTTCAAAAAAGGGTGTAAATTTACCATCAACAAAGCATTCCCTATCGGCAATCACAGAAAAAGACAAAAGAGACCTTAAATTTGGTGCAGAAAATGGTGTTGATATAGTTGCAGTATCGTTTGTAAACTCTGCCAAAGATATAAAAGAAGCCCGAAAAATACTAAACGAGAACAACAGCGATGCGTGGATTATAGCAAAAATCGAGACAAAATTGGGTGTTGAAAATATTGGAGAGATATTGAACGAAGCAGATGGGCTAATGGTTGCAAGGGGAGATTTAGGCATAGAGATAGGCGTTGAGCGTGTGCCTGCCATACAAAAAAGATTGATAAAAAAGGCAAATGCACATGCAAAACCTGTAATTGTTGCAACCCAGATGCTTCTAAGCATGGTAAACTCACCATTTCCAACAAGGGCAGAAGTAAGTGATGTGGCAAATGCGGTATTAGATGGAGCAGATGCTGTCATGTTGAGTGATGAGACAACCGTCGGAAGATACCCGTTCAAAGCCGTTGAGATACTCAAGCGCACGATAGAGAATATTGAAGAGATGTATATGTATCATAAAAAATACGAGATAGGCGACGAAGATGCCATTGCAGCAAGTGTGTCGGATTTGTGTAAGGGTGTTCAACCAAAAGCCATTATAAGCTTCACAGCAAGCGGACAAACAGCAAAAAGCATCGCAAAATATAGACCGAAAGTCGAAATCTATGCGGCAAGTCAGCATAAAAAAACTTTAAGAAGGCTAAATCTCATCTGGGGAGTAAAGCCATTTTTCAACATAGATGTAAAAAAACCAGATGAGTTTATAGAAGAGTTAAAGCATAAACTAAAATCAACCGATGGGTTTGACAAGGGCGATAGAGTTATCATAACAATGGGCAGTATAGTTGGTAAAAAAGGCATGACCAACATGATAAGGATTCTCGATTTGGATTGACACCTTACCAAAATTATGCAAAAAACCTTTATCTTTAGAAGGAGATGAGATGGAGCTTGCAGATTTACTTAAGTTTAACTCAGATGGTTTAATTCCAACCATAACGGTCGATTTTTATAATAACCAGGTTTTAATGCTTGCATACTCAAACAGAGAGTCAATCCAAAAAACACTCGACACCGGATATGCTCATTACTACTCAAGAAGCAGACAAAAGCTATGGATGAAAGGTGAAACAAGCGGACACACCCAAAAGATAAAGCAAATTCTGTTTGATTGCGATGAAGATACCCTGCTTTACAAAGTCGAACAGAAGGGAGCAGCATGCCACACAAACCACAGAAGCTGTTTTTATAGAGAGTTTTACCGCGGAGAAATCAGAGAGATAGAGCCTGTCATAGAAGATTTTGACGGCGTGATATACAAACCCGAAGATAGCGACGATATCTTTGATAAAGTTTACCATTTACTTTTAAAAAGAAAGCAGGAACTCCCTGAAAACTCATATACGGCAAAGCTATTTAAATCAGGCATAGATAAAATAGCAAAAAAGATTGGTGAAGAATCAGCAGAAGTGATAATAGCCTTAAAAAACTCTTCCGAAAGCGAAATCATCTATGAGTCTGCCGATTTGATTTTCCATCTGCTTGTTGCATTAGCGGAAAAAGGCATACCACCCGATGCTATAAGAAAAGAGCTTCAAAGAAGATTCGGAATATCCGGAGAGCTTGAGAAAAAAACAAGAAAATGAGAATAGCGTTCATACTCGATGAGATATGGGATAGTGCATTAACAAACTATGCCCTTCAAATTGCCGAATTAACAGAAAATTCAAACGAAGTATATATAATCTGTCTAAAAGACAGTTATGTTGACAAAAAAAATCAAAAAAACTCTATCCACATAAAGCCGTTAAGAAGTAAAAACCCTTTAAGAAGTTTTGCAGGTTTTATCTCGCTTTCAAGACAACTAAAAAACATCAAACCTGATACGGTCATAACCATTCGTGGTGATGCGACATTTTTCTCCTGTCTATTAAAAAAATCCTTAAATTTTAAGCTCATACGCATATTTGGAATTGAAAAGGAATTTAGAAGCCCGCCCGAGTGCGTTGATAAGGTTATACTGCCTTGTAATTATTTAAAAGGGTTTGTCTCAAAGAAAAGGGTAAAAAATATTGAAGTCCTAAAAAGCTTCATAGACAGAGAGAAATTTAAATTCTCTCAAAATGGAAGAAAAAGAATCAGAAAAGAACTCAATCTGAACAACAGTTTAGTTTTTGGAGCAGTGGGCAGGCTGGATAGGGTTAAAGGCTTTGACTTACTGATAGAGAGTTTTGCAAAAGCTAACATAGAAAACTCAAAACTTGTAATCGTCGGAGAAGAAAAAGGTGTAAAAAAAGAGAACCTGATAAAACTGGCAAAAGAGCTAAACATAAACAACGATGTAATCCTTATTACAGAGAGAAGAAAAGATATAATCGATTTAATGAGTGCATTTGACATAGGTGTAATATCAAGCGTCTCAAGTGAAGTTATACCACGAGTTCTGTTTGAGTTTATGAGCATAGGCCTGCCAATTACAACAACTGATGTAGGATGCCTAAAAGAGATAGCAAACGATAGCTTTGCCGTTCTATCAGAGCCAACCGTCCATTCACTAAAATCGGCTCTCAAACAGATATCAAAAGCCGACCTTGTCAAGATGTCTGCCGCATCATTAAAGGAAGTAGAAAAGTACTCACTTCATCTGCCAGACGACATATTCATCACATAATAGAATCTAAAAATCTTCCAAATTCGCCTTTTCCGATAGACTCAACAGCCGCTGTTCCTATAACAACACCGTCGGCATATCTGCAGGCTTCGCTTATATCTTTTTTATCCCTTATTCCGAATCCTATTATTACATCCTGTTTTGAATCTTTTAAAAACTCAAGTCTCTTTATCGCATCATCGCCAAGTTTAAATTTAGAGCCCGTTGTTCCCCTGACGGAGACGAAATAGATAAAATCGTTTGCTTCTTTCTTTATTCTCTCGATCGTTTCAAAATCGCTCTCTGGTGTTGCAAAATGAACAAAACCAGTATTGTATCTCTTAAAAACCTTTTTAAATCTGCCTGACTCAACAAAAGGAACATCTGCAAGTATAATTCCATCAACAAAATCAAACTTCTTTGCAAACTCTTCTATGCCGCCATTAAAAACAATATTGGCATAAGTCATTATGTATAACTTCTTTTTAAATATCTCTCTAACCTTTTTTAGGCTCTCAAAAAAATCGTTTAAATTTTCTCTTTCCAACACTTTCTGCGATGCCTTTTCTATCACATCACCATCTGCTGTTGGGTCAGAAAACGGTATGCCAATCTCCAAAAAACCAACACCCTTACTATTGCACAGCTCAACAGCCTTTAAAAACTCATCCCTATTCGGATAATCACAAACGAGATAAATGCCAACTTTACACATATTTATTAACACCTGTCTCTAAATTTAGCTTGATATTTTAACACAATCTACAAAATATTCAAACTCTTCCAAACAAAACAAAAATCCCCACAAAAATTACAAGTATATAAAGCAGATAAAAGTATATTTTTCCGTTCATTATGAATTTACTTATATTGTAGCTTGTAATCTCGACAACCTTAACCAAAAAAGCATAAACAGACTCAAAAACATCCGATATAACAACAAAAGCCTCTTTGTCTCTTCTGACTTCTTTTGTTCTATACACAAATCTAAGGATATACTCAACTATAAACGAGAAGGCATTAGCAGTAAAATACTCATCATCATTTAGAGCGAGTCCACCATTCCAAGATACAACCTTCTTTGTTCTCTTTCTTTTGTTTAAATAAATTACAAATGGAACAAAAAACAAAGTCAAAACAACCAAGACAAAAAACGCTGGAGAAATAACACCAAACACAGGCTTTGCGCTGGCTATAAGCCACCCATTTGGAACACCTAAAGCACCTATAACAAATTTAGCATAACCCAGTTTAACAAATACAATAGTGGCAAAAAAACTTATACCAATAATCAAACCCATAAGAAAAATCTCAGATAAATGCATAAATAAAGATGGCATAGGTTTTGCCTTTTTCTCATGATGATAACCTAAAGCAGAATAACCTATAAGTTTTATCATAGAAAAAGAAGCAAAACCCATAGCTAAAGACAAAAATACACCGCCCGTAGAACTTACAACCCTATCCAGAATACTTTGAAACTGATAGGATTGAAAAATAGACTCAAGCAGCATCCACTCGGCCACATAACCCAAAAGAGTTGGAAAAGCACTGAAAGACAAACCAGAAATAACAACACCAAAAGCTGGAATCTTTCCTACACTTTTATGAATACCCCTTACATTATCTATGCTCTCCTCGTGCAATTTCTCCTTCGCTTCACCTATAGACAAAAACAAAAGCGTTTTTGCAATTGTGTGAGTGATTGATAGAATTATAGCTGTCATAAAAGCAAATTCATACAGAGTTGACTCCTTGGAAAAAGAATAAGCAAGAGCAGACAAACCCAATGCAGCCAAAATCATACCATTGTTTTCAACTGTTGAGTATGCCGGCAAAACCTTTAAACCTTTTGCCGCAGCCGCCTCCATAGCACCCCAAAATGCCGACACACTTCCAAAGATTATAGCCAGAATCCCCCAGCTGTGGGTATAGCCTGTTATATATATAACCCTTGTCAATCCATAAACCCCCATAAGTGTTACAGGTGCACTCAACAACGCAGAAACATTTGACGGAGCCTTTGAATGAGCCTCCTTCAACCAAGTGTGAAATGGAACTATACCCATTTTTATGATAAAAGCCAAAGACGCAAAAACCAAGAACAAAACACTTTGAGAATGAACTTCAACTATCCTTAACGAATTAATTGAGCTATATAGAAAAACAAAAGCCAAAATTAAAGACATGGTTGATATCTCGCTAAAAGCAAGAAATTGAAACGCTTCTTTATAGGCACCATCGTGTTCAACCACAAGAAGATAAGACGCTATTGTCATAATCTCCCACCCAATCAAAAACATAACACCGTCGAAAGCAGCCAAGATAAGTAGCATTCCCAACATAGCAAGATTTACAAAAATTGCCATTCTCTTTCTATAGTTCTCTCCAAAATCCATTGAGAAAACAGACACTGCTATCCAAGACACAGAAGCTATCATCAAAAACAAGCCGCCCAACTTATCAACAAAAAGCCCAGAAGATATAGAAAAAATAACAGGAAAAATCTTCTTATAAACAATCCCATTAAACTCAGCATTAAACCCTATAACAAAAGAGAGCAAAGAAGCCAAAAATGCAACAAAATAGCTTAATTTTCTATTGAAAAATCCCAAAAATGCTCCTATCAAAAACAGTCCTATGGCTAAACTCAACATATTATCCCTCCATTATGTTCAATAAAACTGAAAGTATATTCTCAGCATCAAGCTTTTTGTTGAAATACCCCACAACATTTTTCAGACCCAAATCCTTAGCGCTTATCCCAACATCATCTTCATCTTCTATTATCACCACACCAAAAGGCTCTGGCATCTGATTAACCGTCTCTTTTAAAGGCTCAATCATCTTTTCGGAAACCTTACCCAATACCAGCAAGATATCAGCATGTCTCGGGGAATCAGTGAAAAATATACCAAATCTATGAATATTGTACTGCGGAGAAGCCAAAGCTGATATCTCAAAGTTTAAAGAGTTATCGTTAGAAACATCGATAGGAAACACATGCAGAGATTTTTTGAAAATGCTTATCCTTTCAACGGGCTGTTCTGTTTTTTTAAAACTTTCCGTAATCCTTTTTGATATCCCGTAAATAGTCCAAGGTTTCATCTTGCCACTCCTATCTCGCACAATCTGCAAAATTTATTCCAAAGGAATCCAAGGCAAAGCTAAAATCAGTAAATATAAACCCAACTAAAGAATCAGCGAAAGCTTTATAACCAAAGACAGAAGGAGAAGATATATACACATAATCAACCACACCACCTTCAAGCTCCACATAATAAACAACCAAACCCGTTGGAGACTCAGCAGCACCTATACCAAACCCATCTACATTAACAGCATCTTGAGATATACTCACCTCTTCTCTCACTTCATCCAAAAAAGTGCACACAATATCGCAAGATTTCAGAATTTCACATGCCCTAACTTCCATTCTTGCAAGGGCATCTCCATCTTCTCTTAAACAAACTTGCAGGTTCTTATACACATCTTCATATCTTCTTAAATCCTCTTCAACTCCGCAAGCTCTTAAAGAGGGGCCTGTTATTCCTATACTTAGAGCTTTATCTTTATTTAAAACCGCTGTCTTATATACTCTGTCAATAAAATTATAGCTCCTTAAGGAATGCCTATACAACTCTTCAAACTTTCTTTTAAAAAATTCAACTCTCTTCTTTATCTCTACAATGTTTCTGCTATTTAAAAACTCAATACCACCTATATTGTTGATACCCTTCAAAAATCTGTTAGAAGAAAATAGTTTATTTATCCTTAAACTCTCTTCAAATAACCATTCAAGATGAGAAGTAAGAACATTTTGAGCTGCAGCTTTAGACAACCTTGCTATAACATGGATATGATTGTAAATCCTTTCAAGCTCAATAGCTATAGCTCTCAAAATCTTAACCTTGTCTTCAACTCCTATATTACAGGCATCCTCAACAGCCCTTGCAAAAGCCAAAGAGTGAGAAAATGCAAAATTTCCACAAACAGATTCCGAAAGTTTTAAAGCTTCAACCGGCTTTTTCCCTTTCATTAATTTTTCAATACCTCTTCTCTTATAAGAAGGGTCGATATTAACAGACAAAATTCTTTCACCATAAGTTCTTATATTAAAAATACCAGCCTCTGCAACACCAGCTGTAACAGGACCGTATCTAAAATTAAAAACACCTTCACCTTCCTTATCCTCATTGCCTATTTTCAAATCCCTATTCTTGAGCACATAATAGTTATCAAATCTCTGCTCCACTTCTTCTGCTTTTTTAACATAAAAAGTATAACCTTCTTGTAGCAATAAAAACTCTTTACCTTCTTTCTCAATAACTCCAAGGAGCCTCATTTTATCATTCCCCCAACAAGCAAAGTGTTTATAAATCCAACTGCAAACACAACAAAAAAAGCAAGAAGAGTATTCAAGACAGGAATAAACAGCGCCATATTATCTTTGTTCTCGAAATTTCTATCGGAAATAGAAAAAGACATTCTCACGACCTTGTAATTCACAGCAAAAAAGGACAAGGTTAAAAACGCCGATAAAACTACAGTCAGAAATAATCCAAATTTTAAATATACCGCATATATAATCAAAGCTTCGCCAACAAAATTTGCGAAAGGTGGAGCTCCGGTCACGGCCAAAGACGACAGAACAAGGTTATAAGCGCCTATAGGCATTACCTTTGAGAGCCCCCTTATTTCTGTTATGTCCCTTGTCTTGTAAACGGATAATATGTTACCAGTTGTGTAGAAAGCCGAAGATTTAGCGAAAGCATGAGCAACAATGAGAACAACAGCTCCAAGAAGAGCAAATTTATTACCCAGAGCCAAACCTATAAGTATCATTCCCATATTCTCCATAGAAGAGTATGCAAACATTCTCTTGTAAAACTTTTGAGAAACAAGAAAAACAGAAGCAAACCCAACCGTTAAAACCCCTAACACAAGCGCAAACGCTTTCACTCCCTCAACAAAGCAAGATATCTCTATAATCCTATAAACACCAAATAGAGCAACAGGCAAAAGAACGCCGGAAAATATAGCACTAACAGGTGCTATAGCCCTTCCATGCACATCAGGTAACCATGTATGCATAGGAAATATTCCTGCTTTTGTTGCAAAGCCTGCAACCGTAAAAGCAGCTCCCAAAGCAAAAAGTCTTGGATGAACAGGAGAAGTAATCAAAAGTTTGGTTATATAAAGCGTTTTTGAACCTGCATATATAAGCATAACGCCAATTAAAGACATAACAAGACCAACAGAAACGACTATTATGTATCTCCACGAAGACTCAAGCGAAGCTTCGTCGTTATCTATAGCCACAAGCAAAGCACTTGTTATTGTTGTTGCTTCTATACCTACCCACAGCAAACCCAAATTATTAAGCGAAACACTAAACAACATAGTAAGCACAAATAGATTCAAAAACATATAGTAATAACTCTTACTCAAAAGTGGTTTCTCTACATGCTTTAAATAAGTAATGGAGAATAAAGCAGTTGATAAATACACTACGGAAACAACAACCAACATTATCTTTGAAAAACCATCAATATAGAAAAAATTAGAGTGAATAGGAAAAACAAAGAGTAAAAACACTGAAGATAAAACACTACTTAAAGAAAAAACAGCAGTAAAAACTTCACTCAATCTCTCACTCTTAGATAAAGATACAACAGAAGCCAAAAAAGGAAATAGCATTGGCAAAAGGTAATAGTATCTCATGGCTTTTACCCCTTAAACTCTTCAAATTCTTCGGAAATATCAGAAACATAGTTTTCCCTTAGTCTCATTATTATTCCAGAAATCATTACAATTCCTATCAAATCAAGGAGTATTCCACCTTCAATAATAAGTGGAAGCTCTGGAAACATATAGCCAGCAAATAAGAAAAGACTATTTTCCATCACCATGTATCCTATAAGCTGAACAAAAGCATTGTTTCTTGAAATTATCAAAAATATACCCTGAAGAATCAGAGCAATAGGGATGGAACCTGCCTTCGCATAGGTTATGTCATACAAAGTGAAATTGTATAGAACATAAGCAACAATAACTAACAACAAAGAAATAATTATCGAAGCCGCTGTCGGTATCACATGCTTTGGCTCTCTGTCCTTGTAATAAGAATTAAGTTTTTTAAGCATATAGCCTGGAATAAACAAGCCCCTTACTGCAATTGTTAGAAATGCTAAAACCAAAAGACTTGTATTATTCAAATACACTCCATTAGCAAATAGAAAAAATGCTATAGAAATCGAAGATATAGCAAATGTCATAATGATTTTTTTAAGATAAACCTGCCACTGCATAAAAATCACAAGAACAATTTGCAAAAAACCAATAATTAGATATACATCTTTCATAGCGAACCTCCGGTTGTGTAAAATACAACAATAGCAAGAAGGGCAAACGAGAACGCAACAGCAACATACTCAAAATTTTTAAACAATTTATATTTCGATACAGTTGACTGAATAGTTGCAAATATAAATGTCAAAATTATCATTTTAAGCAAATGTATGAGACTGTAAATCAAAACGGCCATAAAGCTCACCTTCATAGGAACCCAAAAGGGAACAAGAAAATCATTCAAGAATACACTCATAAGTAAAAATTGTTTTATATACCCGCCCCATTTCATAAGAGCTAATTCTGTGCCAGAATACTCCATTTCTATTGCCTGATCTATCATTCCAAATTCATTATTGGAGTGAGATTCTATAGGCAACTTACCTGTTTCCAACAACAGAGCCATAAAGAAAGCAAAAACAACAAACCAGTGAACCAAAGAAAGATACCAATGAGTTGATGTTTGAAGAACATTGTTTACGGCATAAGGGTTATTGGTATGAGATATAACACCGAAGGAGATAAATATCAAAACCAGTATAGGCTCGGCTAAAGCCCCTATAGATGATGCCCTTGAAACACCGAGATGAGCATAATTGCTTCTACTATCTAAAGATGCGAGTTTCTTTAAAACCCCGATAGCGCCAAAAACCAATCCACCACCAATAAAGTCAACAACAGGCCCAAATGTCAAAGGAAAAGCCGTAACAATAGGCAAAACCAAAGTCAAAAACAGATAGAGAGTGAATGTAATATAAGGAACAATCTGAAATAAAGGCGATGCAACTTCTGGAACAACGCTCTGTTTTCTAAAAAGCTTGAATAAATCGTAATAGGGCTGAAAAATCGAAGGGCCAACTTTGGACTCATACCTTTCGGTAAGTTTAGCGAATATACCCGCTATAAGTGGAGCAAGGATAATAACATACAACAGCTGAAATAGACTCAGGGCAAACAACATTTTGCCACCTCTCAATAACAATATTTTATATATGGTCAGATAGGAGTCATTGGCTCGTGAAGAGCGATTAAAGGCGAACTCCACCGCCTTTAAATCGTGGCACCTTTATAACAAAAATAAACTATACAGTCAATAGCAAAAATTTGACATCCAGATTTTTTATGGTAGTATGCAAGCATGATGAGTGAGTTTATGTTCTTAAGTCTAAAAAGAAATACCATACTAAATAACTGGTGGTGGCAGGATAGCTAAGGCTACCCTGCCTTTTTAATTAAACAGTAAAGCCGTCTTCTTGGGCAGCTTGCTGGCAGGGTAGCCAGCAGGACTGCTTGGGAAGGCGGTTTTTTTATTTAGGCCGTCTTTCTAAGCAGTTGCCTTAGGGAGACGGCCTTTTTTATTTTGCGGAGGTTTAAAATGGATTTAAAAGAGAAGATTTCAAAAGCACTAAACGAAGGATTTGACGGCATCGTGGTTTATGAAGAGATTGAAGGCGACCTTGATACACCTGTATCGATTTTAGCAAAGCTCTTAGATGAAGAGAAAATTTTTCTACTTGAGAGTGCCAAAGAAGACAAAACCTACAGCAGATTCTCGTTTATCGGATTCTCTTTTGGTTCTCACATAACAATAAAAACACGCCAAGATTTAGCACGTTTTAAAAAACTCAAAGTTTATCAAACAGAGAATCTGGGCAGTTTTAAGGGTGGCTATGTTGGTTATTTTCCTTTTGAAGCTGTTGAGCTGTTCGACGTCTTAAGAAAACCGTTAAACAAAAAACCCAAAAACTTCGGCGTCTTTTTTGAAGTAAACGAATTTTTAGTCTATGACAACTATACAAACAGGCTATATCTGGGCATGTTTCACGAATTCAACAAGAATGAAACTTTAGCCTTTAACCTTTCAGCACTAACCGAGAAATTAAAAAACTTCAAGGCAAAATTCAAAGAAAAAAGTTCAAAAAATATCGCTTATTTCAAACAGACGAAAGCAAAAATAATAGGAAGCATGTTTTCTCAAGAAGAGTTCGAAAATAGCGTAAAACATGTAAAAGAGCTAATAGAAGAAGGCGAAGCAATTCAGGTTGTTCTAAGCAACTATTATTTGGCAGAAAATATTAATCCTTTTGAGTTTTACAGAAATCTAAGAAGAATAAACCCATCGCCTTATATGTTTTTCTTCAAATATAAGGACTTTTATCTTGCCGGCTCATCACCAGAGATACACCTAAGAATAAGAAACAGAATAGCAACAATAAGGCCTATAGCGGGCACAAGGCCAAAAGGAGAAAACTTAGAAAAAATCAAAAAGGAGCTGTTTAACGACGAGAAAGAGAGAGCTGAACACCTAATGCTTGTTGACCTTGCCCGAAACGATTTAGCGAGAGTTTCAAAACCCGCAGCCGTTACGGTCACATCGTTTATGCAACCTGAAGTTTACTCGCACGTAATCCACTTAACTTCAAATGTTGAAGCAGATTTAGATACAAACACTTCACCAATAGAAGTTGTATCAAACACATTTCCAGCCGGAACCTTAAGCGGTGCACCAAAGGTAAGGGCGATAGAGATTATCGACGAGATAGAAAAGCATCCAAGAGAAGCATACGGCGGATGCGTCGGTTATATAGGGTTTGATGGTGATTTAGACCTTGCAATCACAATAAGAACAGCCATTTTTGAAAACAACACAGCTAAACTGCAGGCTGGTGCAGGCATAGTTTATGACAGCAACCCACACAGCGAGTATTTAGAAACCATAAACAAACTAAAGGCACTTCTAAAAGCAGGAGGTATAAACAGTGATACTCTTAATTGATAACTATGATTCGTTTACTTACAACCTATACCACTATCTTGGGCTGTTTGACGATGTAAAGGTTGTAAAAAACGATGAGAAATTAAACTCTGTCAAAAATATAAACAATCTAAAAGGCATTGTCATATCACCTGGCCCATCTCACCCTAAAAACTCTCTACTTTCGCTTGAGATAATCGACTTTTTCAAGGGAAAATTGCCGATTCTTGGTGTTTGCTTAGGAATACAGGCGATAGGATACTATTTTGATTTTACGATAAGAAAAGCAAAAAGAATAATGCATGGCAAGGTTGATGTGATATTAACAAAAACAGAAAGCCTGTTGTTTAAAGATTTGCCAGAAAATTTCAAGGCTACAAGGTATCACTCTTTAGTCGTTGACGATATTAAAAGTGATTTTATCGTTAATTCAATTTCCCAAACAGATAACGAGATAATGGGCATAGAGCACAGAAAGCTAAGAATTTTTGGCGTTCAGTTTCATCCAGAATCATACGCAAGTCAATTCGGCCTTGAACTGATAAGAAACTTTGTAAAGGGGGTGTGTAAAAATGATTAAAGAAGCTATCGAAAAGCTAAAAAAAGGTGAAAACTTAGGTTTTGAGCTAACAAAAAACATATTCGACAAACTGCTTGAAGGTGTTGAAGATGAAGAGTTGGCAAAAGAATTCTTAAGCCTGCTTGCAGACAAAAAAGAGACGGCAGATGAGATATACGCTGCGGCTTTGTCCCTAAGAGAGCATGCAGATGGCATAGAGATTGAAGAGAATGCATTGGATACCTGCGGAACAGGTGGAGACGGCAAAAACACATTCAACATCTCAACAGCATCGGCTATTTTATGCAGCCTGTTTATTCCTGTCGCAAAGCACGGAAATAGGGCGGTAAGTTCAAAATCTGGCTCGGCAGATGTACTTGATGCATTAAGCATACCAACAACTCTTAGCAAAGATAAAGCAATCAAGTTCTTTTACGAAAACAAATTCGCATTTCTCTTTGCACCGAATTTTCACCCTGCAACGAAAAATGTTGCTCAAATCCGAAAAAAGCTAAAACGCAGAACAATTTTCAATCTTATAGGCCCACTCGCAAATCCGTTTTTTGTAAAAAATCAGCTAATAGGCGTATTCTCAACTGACTTTACAGAAGCTATCTTTGAAGCAGCTCTAAATTTAGGCATAGATAACATAGCGGTTGTTTCATCTTACGATGGAATGGATGAGATAAGCCCATCCGCAAAAAGCATCTGCTTCATAAAAAGAGACGGAATCATAAAACAAATAGAGATTGACCCTTTGGATTTTGGCATACACACAGATTATACGGATATCAAAGGAGAAGATGCAAAAACAAACGCAAAAATGCTAACAGAAGCATTTGAAGGAAAAAGAGATAAGCTTTCTGAGATTATCTCTTTGAATGCAGGTTTTTCACTCTATATCTCAGGTATTGCAGATACGCCAAAAGAAGGGTTTAAACTCGCTTTGGAAAGTATCAAAAACGGCAAGGCTTTAGAGAAATTAAACAGTCTAAGGAGAAGCTGATGTCCCTGCTAAATAAAATCATAGAATCAAAAAAAGAAGAGATAAAAAAGCTTGACTTATCAGGAAACAGAGAAGGAGAAATTCGCAAATTAAAGATTCAAAGAGAAAGAGTAAACATAATCGCAGAGATAAAGCCACGCTCACCTTCTGCAGGTTTTATACGAAATATAGAATTAGACGAAATTATAAAAGTTTACAATGAAGAAGCTATAGCCATAAGCATTTTAACAGATGAGAAATTCTTTGGCGGCAGCTTCAATCTGCTGAAGACTGCCAAAGAAAAGAGCCTTCTACCTTTGCTCTGTAAGGATTTTATCATTGATGAGAAGCAAATTCTAAAGGCTTATTTATCGGGTGCAGACCTTATTCTGCTTATTGCAAGGATAGTTGATTTTGAAAACTTAAGAGAATTCTACGATACAACTCTGTCGCTTGGCATGGATGCAATTGTTGAGATATTCGATGAAGAAGATTTAAAAAAGGTTGAAAAACTCAAATCGTCAATCGTTGGCGTAAATTCAAGAAACCTTGATACACTCGAGATATCTATTGAAAAAACAAAGTTTTTACTTAACAGAATAGACTTTCCATGCATAAAAATTGCAGAAAGCGGCATAAAGACAAGAAATGATATTGAGCTTTTGAAAAACGACTGTGATGCGTTTCTAATAGGAGAGACACTCTTAAAAAGCAAAAACATAAAAGAGAAGTTTAAGGAGCTAAAAGGTGAAGGTTAAGTTCTGTGGCATGACGAATTATGAAGATGTGAAGGCTTCGATAGATTTGGGTGTTGATTTTGTTGGTTTTGTCTTTTACAAAAAGAGCAAACGGTTTATAGATTACAGGCAGGCAAGAGAGATAATCGAAAAAATCAAAGGAGAAGTCAAGACGGTTGGAGTGTTTGTTGATGAGAGTTGCGAAGAGATTGAAGAGATAATGAACTTCTGTGGTCTTGATTATGCTCAAGTTTACAAAGACTGTCTTTTAAAAAGAAGAATCAGGGTTTATAGAATCAAGGATAAACTACCAGAAAAGGTTACCGATGGACTGTTGCTGTTTGATAAGTTTACAGACTCAATAGGTGGAAGTGGCAAATCTTTTGATTTTGATTTGATTAAGGGTTTTCCATTTAAGGATAGGCTTTTTATTGCAGGTGGAATAAGCATAGAAAATGTAAAACTTTTGATTGATATGGGAGTTTATGGTGTTGATCTTGTAAGCAGCGTTGAAGCGTATCCGGGCAAAAAGGACTTTGAAAAGATGAGAAAATTTATGGAGTTTGTAAGGAGTCAAGAATGAAAAGGTATTTTGGAATATATGGCGGACAATTCGTCTCTGAAACCTTAATTAGAGTTTTAAAGGAGCTCGAAGAAGCGTTTAGAGAGTTTAAAAAGGATAAAAAGGCAAATGAAGAGCTTAAAAACTATCTTAAAAATTATGCAGGAAGACCAACACCCTTGTATTTTGCAAAAAATTTAAGCTCATCTCTAAACACAAGAATTTTCATAAAAAGGGAAGACCTTTTGCACTCAGGAGCACATAAACTAAACAACACGCTTGGTCAAATCATACTTGCAAAATTTATGGGCAAAAAAAGAATAGTTGCAGAGACAGGGGCAGGACAGCACGGCGTCGCAACAGCAACAGCAGCAGCCCTGCTTGGTATGGAGTGTGTTGTTTACATGGGTAAAAAAGACGCAGAAAGGCAAAGGCCGAATCTTTTGAGAATGAAGCTTTTGGGTGCTGAAGTGAGAATTGTAAACAAAGGCTCAATGACTTTGAAAAGTGCAATAAACGAAGCATTAAGGGATTGGGTTAAGAATGTAAAGACAACACATTATCTAATAGGCAGCGTTGTAGGGCCTTATCCATTCCCGTCTATTGTTGCCTATTTTCAATCGGTAATAGGCAAAGAAGCAAAAAGACAGATCCTAAAAATGGAAGGAGCTTTGCCCGATAGTGTGATTGCATGTGTAGGTGGCGGAAGTAATGCCATAGGCATATTCTCAGGCTTTATAAATGATAAAAATGTTGAATTATACGGCATTGAAGCAGGTGGAGAATCACTTGAATTAGGCAAGCATTCAGCAGCTTTAACAAAAGGAAGGGTGGGTATCCTGCATGGTGCGATAAGCTATCTTTTGCAGGATGAGTTTGGCCAAATTTCAAAGGTTCACTCTATATCTGCAGGGCTTGACTATCCCGGTGTGGGTCCACAGCACAGTTATCTAAAGGATACAGGAAGGGTAAAATACGATGTATGCTTTGATAAGGAAGCGATAGAAGGATTTAAACTCTTAAGCAGGCTCGAAGGCATCATACCAGCACTTGAAAGCTCTCATGTTCTGGGTTATCTGATAAAAAACAAACACAAATTTCAAAACAAAACTATTATAGTAAATCTCTCAGGGAGAGGTGATAAAGACTTACCCATAATAGAAAACATCGGGCTGTTTGACGATATAAACAAACAATTGGTTAATTTATAAAGCAAAAACTTGCAAAATAGTATAAAAATAACTAAAATACTTTAAAACTTACAATTAAAAGGAGAAAGGGATTTTTCCCTAATTTTCTTTGTGAGAATAAAGTTTACACTCGAAAGCAACAAAAGTATAATCCTACCCGTTGGTTTTAAAGAGATTATTCAATGGTTTATCTATAATTCTGTAAAAGACGAATGGCTCCACAATGTTGGTTTTACGAAGGGCAAAAGAAGCTTTAGGTTGTTTTGCTTTTCTGAAATACTTCAAAGGGCAGGTTTATAAAAGATAAGAGTATTTTCATATTCCCACGCACGATAAGTTTTATCGTCTCATCGCCCGTTGACTGGATTTTGGAAAAATTGTCAACAGGTTCTCTGATTAACCACGAAATCAATCTTGGCGGGAACATTGTAAGTTTAAAAGAGATAGCGGTTTTAAAACAGGCTGAAATCAATACAAGCAAGATACTTATAAAAACCCTATCGCCGATTGAGGTTCACTCAACATTTGAGATAGAAGGAAAAAAGAAAACTCATTATTACACACCTTTTGAAGAAGATTTCAATAGATTGATAAATGAAAACGCAAAGAAGAAATGGGAAGCGTTTTATAAAGAAAAATGCCCATTCGAGCTAAAGATAGAGCCTGTTGGATTTAATAAAGAAAAGATTGTCAGGTTTGGACAGAAAAATCGTTATGTAATAGTAAAGGGCTGGAATGGAAGATTCAGGCTTTACGGCGAACCTGAATTTTTAAGGTTTATAGTCGATGCAGGGCTTGGCAGCAGAAACTCTCAAGGCTTCGGCATGGTGGAGGTTTTAGGTGGAAAATGAGATTTTAATCTATCGAGATAAGGATAAAAAGATAGAAGTTTCGTTGAAGGAAGAAACGATTTGGTTAGATGCTCATAAAATGGCCTACCTTTTTGATGTTGATAGAACGGTAATTGTAAAGCACATCAGAAATATTTACAAAACTGGAGAATTAAACGAAGAATCAACCTGTGCAAAAATTGCACAGGTTGCCAAAGACGGCAAAAGAAGAATTATGAATTTATACAACCTTGATGTCATAATCTCTGTCGGTTATCGTGTAAATTCTAAAAAGGCTACAATGTTTCGCATATGGGCTACAAATGTTCTCAAAAAAATACCTTGTAAAAGGCTATGCAATAAATGAGAACAAACTTACACAAGAGAAACTCAAAGAACTTGAAAACACCATAAAACTAATAAAAACACTATTTATACTTCGACCTTAACTGCATCGGAAGTAAAAGGGCTGTTAGAAATCATTGAAAAATACGCAAATACATGGAAGTGGATAGAAGAATTTGACACAGGAAAAATCAAGCCGTCAAAAAACATTAAAGAGAAAGAAAAAATAACATATGAAAAAGCAAAAGAAGCTATCAAAAAACTCAAGAATTATCTTATAAAGCATAATGAAGCATCTGACATTTTTGGCATGGAAAGAGATAAAGGACTTTTTTGAGTGCTCTTAACGGGATTTACCAAACATTCGGCGGTGAAGAGTTGTATCCGTCGGTTGAAGAAAAAGCAGCTAATCTTCTCTATTTCGTGGTCAAGAATCACCCTTTTGTTGATGGCAACAAGCACATCAGAGCATTGATGTTTTTAATGTTTCTTTACGACAATTTGGGATTTGATGAACTTATAGAAAAATTCAATAATAATGCCCTTACGGCTCTTTGTTATCTTGTTGCAGGTAGCAGACCAGACCAAAAAGAGATTTTAATTAATTTGATAACACAGATGATAGGGAATGAGGTGCAAATATGATAGAAGCCGTTTACAGAATAGGTAAGATACTTCCACAATCGGATTTTCTGGAAGAGTTTATAGACGATATTGGCGACAATTATAAAAATGTGTTTAAGATTGTTGTAGATGTTAGCAATCCTGAGAAACCCGCATATCTGCAGATAGATTTTGAAGAATACGACCAATCAAAGAAACTAAAGTATTTTTACAAACGTGGCTCTGCTAACGGGCCAGATAAAACGCCCACTTCAAAAATCACTACAATAGATAAAACATTCAAAAACAAGATTAAAAATGTGTTTAGTAAATTTCTTGAAGAGAAGAAGAAATCTCTCTCAAACAGTGAGAAAAACTTGATAAACAATATCCAAAAGTTAGTAGGTAAAAAGATTGAAACAATAAAAAACGACCTTATAGACTTTGCCGATAAAAACGGGTTGCTTAAAGACAAAGACTCCTTCAAAGAACCGTCTGTTATTACATTTGTTTTTCAAAAAGACGATAAAGTTCACTATGTTGGTGATTTGGATATTTTCGTAAATCCTTTTAAAAACAATGAAAACGAAGCATACAAAAGTTTTTATAAAAAATCCGGAACAGAAAGCAGGGCGAAAGGCAAATACTGTTATATTTGCAATAAAGAAGCAGAAGAAGTTTGGGGTTTTGTCAACACTTTCAATTTTTATACAGCAGATAAAGAAAGCTATATCGCCGGCGGATTTGATGCTTCAAACATGTGGAAAAATTATCCCGTATGTTCGGAATGTGCAAAGATACTCGAAAGAGGCAAAAAATACATAGAAGAAAACCTGTCATGCAATTTTTGTGGTTTTAACTATTATCTTATACCACAACTTGTATTTGATGATGATTCTATGCTTCAAAATACGCTTAAAACACTGAAAAATTACGTAGATTTTTCGCTTCAAGAGAAAAAATCAACCAAAACTAAAAGAACAGAAGAATATCTATTAAGACAGTTTTCTAAACTCTCAAATCAAATAAATTTAAATTTTCTGTTTTACGAAAAGCAAAATGCAGCTTTTAAGATTTTGCTCTTTTTAAGGGAAATAGCACCATCAAGATTAAAATTTCTAATAGATAAGAAAGATGAAGTTGACAACAAAGAGAGAAAATTCAATATATTCGAACCGATAACAACCAAAAAAGATACGATTTACTTTAACTTCTCTTTTAGTTTCATAAGAGAGTTTTTTCCAAACTCGAAAATGAAAGGAAAGTTCGATAAATATTTTCTTCAAATACTGAATAACATTTTTATAGGCAAAAATATATCTTTTGACTTTTTGTTATCGAGATTCATGGAAAGAATAAGAAAGGAGTTTTTAAACGATAACTGGATAGAACCGACAGTGTTAAAATCTTATAAAATTACCCTATTCTTGGAAGAAATAAACCTATTAGAAAGGAGAAGAAAAACCATGAAAAACTATGGCAATAACTTCGAAGATTTTTTCAAAGAAAACCCGATTTTTGACGATGAAACTAAAAAGGCTCTGTTCTTGGAAGGAATTTTAGCTCAGAAGTTGTTAAAAATTCAATACAACGAAAGAAGTGCAACACCGTTTAGAAGCAGATTAAATGGCCTAAAAATTGACGAAAAAACGGCAAAAAGGCTCTTGCCCGAGATGATAAATAAACTCGAAGAATACGGAAAAAATTACTACAGAAAACTCGAAGAAACGCTTGGCGAATACCTGATTAAATCGGATTTTTCTCACTATTCAGTTGACGAGTTAAGTTATTATTTTACCTTGGGTATGGTGCTCGAAAAACACTTCACATTTGAAAATGAAGAAATCAAAGAAAGTAATTGAAGGAGGTAAATCATGGCTATTATTGAAAAAAGAAGTGAGATTTTGTTTTGCTATGATGTTACAGACGCAAACCCAAACGGAGACCCGATGGATGAAAACAAACCGAGAATTGATGAAGAGACAAAGATTAATATTGTAACGGATGTTAGGCTAAAAAGAACAATCCGGGATTACCTGTATGAATACAAAGGTTATAACGGCCAAAACGGAAAAGATATTTTTGTAAGAGAAATATTTATAGATAACGACCCAACAAAAGGTATTCAAGACGGAAAAACACGAGCAAAAGATTACGGCAATGACCCGAATAATGTTTTAAACGAGTGTATTGATATTAGGCTTTTTGGTGGTGTTATTCCACTGGATAAAGACTCTATTACATTTACAGGACCTGTCCAATTTAAGATGGGTCGTTCTCTGCATAAAGTTGAATTAAAGCATATAAAAGGCACTGGTGCTTTTGCAGCTAAAGCAGGCTCTAAACAAGCAACTTTCAGAGAAGAGTATATTTTACCCTATTCTTTTATATGTTTTCACGGAATTGTAAACGAAGCCGCAGCAAAACACACTAAACTAACAGAAGAAGATGTAAATGAGCTAATGGACGCCATTTGGAACGGAACCAAGAATCTCATAAGCCGCTCAAAGTTTGGTCAAATGCCAAGATTCTTACTAAAAGTTACATACAAAAGAGAAAGGCTTCTTTATTGGCGATTTAGATAAAAAAGTAAAGCTAACCGATTATGAAAATGAGTTTTCAATCAGAAGCCCAAAGGATTTTAAATTTGATATATCAGAACTGATTAAAATCTTTGATGAAAACGGAGAGAGAATAGAGAAAATAGAATATAAAGCAGACGAGAACCTAAACATAACACCAGAAATTCCTTCAAATTGGGAGCAATTAAACATTTAACAAGGATATCGCCATGAAAATATTAGTATTTGATATCTGGGCGGATTATGGGCATTTCAGAGTGCCATATACAACAAGCTCTCCTTTAACCTTATCTGTTCCTTCAAAAACGGTGCTCTATGGGATAATCTCTGCTATATTAGGTTATGATAAAGATTCATATCTTGAGCATTTTCAAGATAACCAGTGGCGGTTTGCTGTTGGCATAAAAAAACCAATTAAAACTGTTTATATTCCAGAAAACTTTATAGACACAAAAAGTGCAAAGATGTTTGGAAGGATGCCAAAAAATAAGCCGCGCAGAACCCAGATAAACCTTGAGTTTTTAAAAGAGCCGTATTTTAGGATCTATGCAACTTCAGAAAACGACAAACTGGTTAGGCTCAAAAATCTTCTTGAAAACCACAAATCCACCTATACGGTTTCTTTAGGTTTATCCGAATGTCTTGCGAATTTTAAATATATAGGACTATTTGGTTTGGAAAAAAGACAGGCAAACGACAAACCCGTTGAGATTGTATCTATAATTCCACTTAATAAACTAACGGAGCCATCGCAGGTCGATTTTCTGTCGGAAAACAGTAAATTCTTAAAAATCCACATCCCACTTGAGATGAAACCAGATAGAGAACTGATTAAAAGCGGATATTTTTTGATAGAAGCAAACGGAAATCCAATAAAACTTAAAAGTGGAGAGTATTATCATGTAAAAGAGCTGGATGAAAATATTTTTCTCTTTTAGGAGATTATATGAGTTGTTATTCTCATCCAAATAAAAAATTGATAGAACATCTTAAGAATGTAAAAGATATAGGATTGTTGGCTTTTAATGAAAAATTACTTGATATTCCCGAAGAATTCAATACAGTTTTGACAACATCCCTTTACTATCACGATTTTGCTAAAGCCACAAAATTCTTTCAGGACTATCTTAAATCTTCAATAGAAAGCAAGACATGCAAACACCCATCAAACTTAACTTCTCATTCCCTTCTGTCTGCCTGTCTTGGTGCTTACAAAATCTATACCCAACTATCAAAAGCGGAAAAGCCGTTTTTATGGACTATTCTCGGATTTATAGCCGTAAAAAAGCATCATGGAAATCTCGAAAATTTAGAGAATATGGTCATCGTAAGTAAAAACGATTGGAGAAATCTCAAAAAACAATGGCAAAACATAGAGTGTGAATTTAAGGAAGAAACGAAAAATCTTTCCTTTGAAAATATAAAAAAGCTAATCGAAGACCTATTTTGGCAAAAAGACAACATCCAAAATAATATAGATACATTTTTTATCTTTAATTTTCTCTTTTCCCTTCTCACCTATGCAGACAAAACGGAGGTTGTCGTAGGTAAAATTGCAAAAAACACTTTACCGTCAAACATAGACACATTTATAGACACATACAAAGAAAAAACATTTTCAAATCAAAAACCAAACAAACTAAACTTGCTTAGGGAAAAGGCTTACAAAACGGTTTATGAAAACCTGTTGAAATCAAATACACAGAAAATTTTATCACTTAACTTGCCGACAGGTGCAGGAAAAACTTTGATAGTGTTAAATGTTGCCTTCAAATTATGCAGAGAAGATAAAACCTTACAAAGAGTGATATATGCTTTGCCGTTTACATCCATCGTTGACCAGACTGAAAAGGTTATAAAAGATGTTCTCAAGAAAAATAATTGCAATCCCGACGATTTTATAACTGTTCACCATCATCTTACAGAAGCAAGAATAAAAACCGACGAAAACTACATTGAAGGAGACAAAGCTCAACTGTTGATTGAAAATTGGGATAAGCCTTTGGTTTTAACCACATTTTGGCAGCTGTTTCACTCAATCATTTCAAATGAAAACTCACATCTGCGAAAGTTTCACAATATATCAAACTCGGTTATCATACTCGATGAAGTCCAATCTATACCTTACAAATATTGGCATTTGACAAATGTTGTTCTTAAAAAGTTAACAGAACTTCTCAACTGTAAAATAATCTTTTTAACGGCTACAATGCCTTTAATTTTTGATAAAGAAGAACTTTATCCCTTAATATCCGACGATGTTAGAGATGAGTTCTTTTCTGCCTTTTCACGATACAAAATACTTACTCTAAAGGGATTGGAAAACTTAACAATTGATGAGTTAGTTGAAATAGTAAAAAACGACATAGAACATAATCCAAATAAAAGCTTTCTTTTTGTTTTTAACACGATTAACACAAGCGTTAAATTTTACAGGCTTTTAAAAGAGATTTTGCCTCAAAAGGAATTTATATATTTATCAAGCAATATCTTGCCCGTAGATGGAAAGAAGCGCATTGATGCTATAAGAGATAATCCAGAAGGTAAGATTATTATTTCAACTCAAGTTGTAGAAGCAGGTGTCGATATAGATATTGATGTGGTTTATAGGGATTTTGCCCCGCTTGATTCTATTATCCAAACAGCGGGTAGGTGCAATAGAAATAATAGACAAAAAATGGGTATAGTGAAGCTTTTTAAATTAAAGAACGAAAAAGAAAAATACGATTTTGGCTATATTTATAAAGGCCTACCCTTAAATGCAACAAACGAACTGTTCAAGGATATAGAAGAAGTTGAAGAAAACAAGATGCTAAAACTTATAGATGGGTATTTTCATAAGGTGAAGGAAAATAAATCGAATAACGAAAGCAATAAAATCATAAGCGCAATGAAAAAACTAAAATATGAAGATGTTTCTAAAGAGTTTAAGTTAATTGACGAAATACCGTCTTTCTCTATGTTTTTTGAAATCGACGATAGAGCAACTGACTTGTTGGATAGATTTTGCAAGATAATGGAGATAGAAAACCGTTTTGAGAGAAAGAACGAACTTTTAAAGATTAGGTCTCAATTTTATCAATATGTTCTTTCTGTAAAAATCACAAACTCTACGAAAAGTTATTTTATGGATTTGGAAGAGATAGGCGGGATTAAGATTGTAAGAAAAGATTTGGTAAACAATATCTACGATAAAGAAACAGGTTTGGTTAGAGAGATAAGTATTTTTATATGAGAACATTTGCACCTTCAATATTCAATGCATACAATATTTGCAAAAGGCAAGCTTGGTTGATGATAAGAAACTTAACGGCTGACCAAGATAATGCGTTTTTAGAGATTGGAAGGTTAATCGACGAAACTGCCTTTAAACGCGAAAAGAGAAAAATTTATCTTGCTGATTTAGAAGCAATGCTCGATATGGTAACGAAAAAAGACGGCATTTATTATATCGCCGAGATAAAAAAATCTTCAAAAACTATGGAAACGGGAATTTTTCAACTAAAGTATTATCTGTACTTATTAAAAAAGAAAAAAGGCATTAAAGCAAAAGGGTTAATTAAAATACCCAAAGAAAAGATTAGCAAAACGGTAGAGTTAACCCAGGAAGATGAAAAGAAAATTGAAAAGATTCTAAAGGAAATGAGTGTGGTTTTATATTCTGATGCCCCGCCGAAGGTTTTAAGGAACTCTAAAAAATGCAAAGTATGCGCCCATTATGAATTCTGTTTCGGATAGTTAAAATGAAAGAAACAATTTACATCTTCTCAAACGGCAGGTTAAGAAGAAAGGATAATTCGCTTATATTTGAGACCGAAGACGGACAGAAAAAGTTTATACCTGTTGAGAATATAAAAGAGATTTTCCTATTTGGCGAAGTTGACATAAACACAAAGGCGCTGAATTTTTTATCTCAAAAAGAGATAGTCGTGCACTATTTCAACTATTACGGCTATCATACAGGTTCCTTTTATCCACGAGAGCATTACAACTCGGGCTACATGATTTTAAAACAGGCTGAGCATTATTTGAATGAGACAGAAAGGGTCTTTATTGCTAAACGATTCATCGAAGGTGCTGCCAAAAATAGCTTAAAGATTCTGAAGTACTACAACAGGCGCGGCAAAGACCTAAACAATCAGATAAACGAGATTGAAAGACTCGTCCTTGAACTTAGAAATTACAACTCGGTTGACAAGGCAATGGCAATAGAAGGCCAAATTAAGCAAACATACTATCAAGGTTTCGACATAATCATAAACAGCGACGAGTTTAAATTTGAGGAAAGAAGCAAAAAGCCGCCAAAAAATAGGATAAATGCCTTGATTAGTTTTTCCAATTCGTTGATTTACAATTATTGTTTAAGCGAAATTTACAAAACCCACCTTGACCCGCGCATTGGCTATCTGCATACAACAAACTTTAGAAAATTTACTCTGAATTTAGACATTGCCGAGATTTTCAAACCAGTAATAGGCGATAGGACGATTCTTTCGCTTTTGAATAAGGGAATTATAAAACCGAATGATTTTGAAGATAAACTCGAAGGCGTATATTTGAAAGAGACCGGCAGGAAAAAGTTTCTTCAGGCTATGGAAGAAAGACTAAAACAGACGATTAAACACTCAAAATTAAACAGGCAGGTTAGTTATAGAAGATTGATAAGGCTTGAGTTGTATAAATTAGAAAAACACTTTATCGGCGAAGAAGAGTATGAGCCGTTTGTGATGGATTGGTGAAATGTTTGTGATTTTGTATTACGATGTGGGTGAAAAACGCTGTGCCAAGATGTTAAAAACCTGCAGAAAATATCTTCAATGGGTGCAAAATTCGGTTTTTGAAGGAGAGATTAGCATCGCCAATCTTGAAAAATTGACTTATGAAATAAGCGAAATAATAAAACCGCAAGAAGGCGACTCGGTGATTATTTACAAATTTAGAACAAAGAGATATACAGAAAGAGTCGTTTTTGGTATAGATAAAAAAGACGATTTGAGTTTTATCTGATTAAAAGCCTAAAGTAATTCTGTCGATGGGTGATAGTGCAAAAAGTCCATTCAAACGACAGAATGGTGTTGCAATTTATGCTCAAAAGTTATAAATTTTAGATTCAGAAAACGGTCTTTAAAAACTGGAAAAAGCAGTTAATTTCTGGTGTTTTTACTCTACCTACGAGGCATTGAAACAACTTTTTTGTATGAATTCTTGATATTTTTTCTATGTTTTTACTCTACCTACGAGGCATTGAAACCAACTTTAGTTTTTATTTCTGGTATATTGTCAACTTGGTTTTTACTCTACCTACGAGGCATTGAAACCAGCTTTTCTCGTATAAACACATACAAAACATGTCCTGTTTTTACTCTACCTACGAGGCATTGAAACTATGTAATCCCTATTAAAGGGATGTCTCTCTTCCAGGTTTTTACTCTACCTACAAGGCATTGAAACATTATAATAACTTGAAAGACGCTTAAAACTATATAAACTAAAATATGAAACTTTACTAAATTAGATGTTGGAAGATGGCTGAAGAAAAAGAGAAAAGCAGTATTGAGGATTTATTAGATTTATATGAATTTGTATCTGAAAACCCGGAGCAATGGCCTGGAGTTTATCATTATTACCAAAGCTGTGCCGATTTAGAGTTTAGAGAAGATTTGAGCAAAGTAGAGCATAAAATGACCGATGAACAGAGAAAGATATTAGAGAATTTAGATAAAAAAGTAGTTAGAGGCTTAAGAAAATACCCAGCAGAATTGAATAGAGATTATGTTGAAAATGATTCTATCAAGAAATGGTGGTGGCATTTAGACAAGATTCAAGAAGGCACATATCCGGCTGAGCTTCTGCCTGATCATTTGAAAGAAGAGTATTACAAACTGCATCCAGAATTGAAACCAAGCAAGTCTTAGTCGGTCTTAAGTCATAATAAGATAAAAAAGCTAAATGAGAAAATGGGTGAATGAGTAAATGGGGAAATGTATAGATGAGTAAAGAGAAAGCAAGAAGAGAGTTTATTATCTGGATTCGCTATGACAGAGATTGGGAGATATTTGACAAAAGGTATAGGGGTAAAGAAATTCCGGGCAAAAGTTGTGGGTTTTCTGACAAATACGATGTGGTTTTTGGAATGACAAGCTGCGAAAATGGCAAAATAATATTTTTGTTTGACGCATTCCCATTTAAAGAAGTTGATGAGCTGAAAAAAATTGACGCTTTCAATGAGATTGTTGATTTTGAATGCTATGTGATAAAAGACGAAGACAAAGAGCCTTTTGAGGTTAAAGAGAGATTCACAGGCACCATTTGGCAGGGTGTTGAGTGGGTAAATGAGCACTATTGCTAAAATCACTTAAGCAAATAAGGAAGAGAAAAGTAAGCAGAAAGAAGAGACAAGATAATACCTATTATTTTTTGCAATTTTAACTCCCATTCATCAGCTTTTATGATGGCATTGGCTATGAACATCCAAAAACTGTATGCAGTATATGATACAAAAAATGCAAAAATAAATAGCAAAACAGCCTTCATGCTGAAACACCGAAAACATTTAGAACACAAAATTTTCTAACGCTTATTTTATTACAACAAAAACAACTTTGAATAAAACACCATTCTCTTGCAACTTCAGAAAGCGCACCAATTCACCGTATTTTCAGAACAACTAAAATAGACGGAGAGTTACCCTGACTCTCCATAGAGCCTATGCCGCAGACTCCCACACCCTGTGGATTTACACTTTTTGCACACCGGGACACGCTTTAGCATTACCGCCGGGAGATTTTCCCATAGGCTCATATTTATTATAAGTTGAGAAGAGTAAGTTTTCAATGTTTGAAAGCAGAATAATTTGCAGAAGTATATCAGGTTTTTGCGCACATATACCTAATAAAATCATCTGATTATATATGGAAAGGAGATATAAGTCGAAATAAAGGCAAGAATAAGATTAATAATTCTGTGCACTCTGCGTTCTTTTTCGCTTGTCTTAAAATGCTGTCAAGAATAGACATTAAGGTATCAAATACTATAAAAGAAGACAAAAACCCAACAACAAAATACAAAAACTCCATATTAAGAATATATTTGCTTCTGCGGGTATTTTTAAGGCAAACTTGAAAACAGCATTTTTAAGACAAAAAGCCCCCGCCGGGGGCTTCAACCTAATTAATAAGATTCCACTTCTTTGTCGTGTATATCTTCTTCTGTTATAGGTTTACTGAAAACTTTGTATGTCCAAATCTGATAGGCAATAACGATTGGCACAAATATAACGGCTACTATAAGCATTAATTTTAATGTATAAGGACCAGAAGCAGAATTGAAAGCCGTTAAGCTATATGCCTTATCTATACTTGACGGTATAAGGTTTGGATAAAGACCAACTATACCTGTAAATACAATAGAAAGTATCGTTAAACAAGAAGCAAAAAAGGCTTTAACATAGCTGCTGGTTTTTATGAAAAATCTTATAGAAAGAAGAGACGCAACAGCTAAGGCAGGAACAATAAACCAAACGGGATTAGAAAAATAGTTATCATAAAGTGAAGTTGCAAACTTCGTGTAAACAAGAAATAAAACAGCAACAATAAGAAGAAGAATCCAGATTTTCGATGCTATAGCTTTTGACCTTTCTGCTACATTACCAGAAGCCTTGATAGACAGCCACAAAGCTCCATGTTCAATAAAAAGCAATACAAAGAGCACACCTGTTAGAAGTCCGTAAGGATTAAGAAGGCTAAACAAGGTTCCGTGATAACCAGCAGCATCCATAGGCAAACCTTCAAAAATATTACCAAAAGCTACACCAAACAGCAAAGCAGGAACAAAAGAGAACACAAAAATTATAAAATCCCAAAACTTAGCCCAGCTTTGGGAGTGAATCTTGCCTCTAAATTCAAAAGATACACCCCTTAAAATCAAAGAGAACAGGATAAAAAACAGCGGTGTGTAAAGATAGCTAAACATATAAGCATAAGTCGTTGGAAAAGCAGCAAAAGTCACACCGCCAGCCGTAACAAGCCACACTTCGTTTCCATCCCAAACAGGGCCAAGTGTGTTTATAACCATTCTTCTCTCTGTATCGTTTTTAGCCACAAATGGATGCAAGATACCGGCACCAAAATCAAAACCATCAAGCATAAAATATACAGCCCAAAGAAGTCCCCATATAGCAAACCAGATAGTGTTTAGCATTTTAATAACCTCCACTTTCGGCTGTTTTTGGTTCTGGACCCTGTTTTGCATACTTGATTAAAAGATATATATCAATTATACCCAATGTCCCATAGAGTGCAACAAAACCAATCAAAGACATAACTATCTGCTGAACCGTAACAGCCGTCGATGTCGCATCTGCCGTTCTCATCAAACCATAAACAATCCACGGCTGTCTTCCAACTTCTGCAACAACCCATCCAAGCTCTATAGCTAAATACGGCAAAGGTATAGCAAAAAGCATCAACTTCAAAAACCACTTTTTATCAAGCAAAGAGTTTTTCTTTGCATAGAAATAAGCCAAAAAGGCAAGAACGATAAACAGTGTTCCTAAGGCAACCATTGTTCTGAAAGAAACAAATGTTGCCATTACAGGCGGTCTGTCGTTTTTTGGAAAGTCTTTCAAGCCTTTAACAGTTGCATTTGGGTCGTGATAGGCAAGAATGCTGAGCATTTTAGGTATTCCAAGTAATTCAACACTGTTCTTTTCATGCTTTGGGTCAGGAACGACAAACAGATACATTGGAGCTGCTTTCTGGGTTTCCCAAACAGACTCCATGGCAGCCAGTTTTGTTGGTTGAGTCTTTGCAACTTCAGCAGCATGCAAATCCCCCGTTATAAAAACAGCCAAAGAAGCAAAAACGGCAAACTTAGCAGCTATACTAAACGCCTTTTTGAACAGCTCAGTCTCGTTCTTTTTAAGAAGATGATAAGCAGACACACCCATTACAAAAAATGCACCTAAAACATAAGCAGCCGTTATCGTATGCACAAATTCCAAAATTGCAAAAGGCTGCGTTGCAACGGTTAAAAAGTTTACAATCTCAGCCTTCCCATTCTTTATCACATATCCAACAGGATGCTGCATCCATGCATTCGCTATAAGTATCCACAAAGCAGATATGTTTGTGCCAAAGGCAACAAGCCAAATAGATATAACATGCATCTTCTTTGAAAGTTTCTTCCATCCGAATATCCAGACACCCAAAAATGTTGATTCAAGGAAAAATGCTACCGTTGCTTCAATTGCCAAAGGTGGGCCGAAAATATCTCCGACAAACTTAGAATATCGAGCCCAGTTCATTCCAAACTGAAACTCAAGCGTTAAACCTGTTACCAAACCTAAGGCAAAGTTAATTAAAAACAGCTTACCAAAGAACTTGGTCATTCTTAGGTAAATCTCATCGTTCTTTACAACATATAGAGTTTCCATGATTGCAACAAGAATGACCAAACCAAGTGTCAATGGAACAAAAATGAAGTGAAACAGAGCTGTCATTGCAAATTGAATACGGGACAGTAAAACGGCATCCATTGAACCTTCACCTCCGTTTTAATTATTAAAAACTACATTATTTATCTTAACAATACCAACGTTGATGTCAAGGATATTTTTAAAATTTCTCAAATAATATATTTTATGATTCAAAAAGCATTCAAATTTCATACTTCTTTTCTTTATCCTCAACTCAATACTTAAATCAATTTAATTAATTAATAACCCTATAACGAATATTTGCAAGTCAACAAACATATTTTTATAATTTTTAATATGAAAGACATTATTTTTTGCATTCTTGCTGGAGGCAAAAGTAAAAGGTTTGAAGCAGATAAAAGATTCTCTTATTTAGGAAACAAAACCCTAATAGAGCACACAATTAGCACACTAAAAAGTTTTAAATCAAACATAATAATATCAACAAGAACAGGTGAAAAATTAAAAATAAAAGATACAGAATCAATAGAAGACAAAGAAGCATTCAACGGACCTTTATGTGGAGTCTATGAAGTATTAAAAAGATTTCCCTTAAAAAATTTTGTATTCTTAGCAGCAGATATGCCTTTTATCACAAGAAAAATGATAGAAAAACTCATAGCATGTATAAATTCTGGCTATTTTAGCTGTTTTTTCTCTTCGAATGATAAAATTTATCCTTTGCCATTTGCTATATCGCACGAAAGTATAGTTTTCTTTAAAGAAAAAGGATGCAAGAACAAAAAAATAAAAGAACTTTTATTTTTCAAAAATCCATGTACCATAAACTGGAGCAACCCAGAAAACCTTTTTAACATAAACACCCAGGAAGATTTAGAAAATGCAAAATTGCTTGCAAAAAAGGTTCACCTTGACTTTTAATAATCATAGACTATCCTTTCTATTGACAAAGGACAAAGGAGGAAAGAATGAATACCGTTAAGACGGTTTTATTCCTTACATTCCTAACTGGGTTGTTTATCATAATTGGGGATTTGCTTGGCGGAAGAACAGGTATGATAATAGCTCTTATTTTTGCAGGATTAATGAACTTCTTTAGCTACTTCTTCTCCGACAAAATTGCACTTGCTATGTACAGAGCAAAACCCGTAAGCGAAGAAGAAGCGCCAGAGCTTTATGCAATTGTGAGAAAATTATGCGAAAGGGCTAACCTTCCAATGCCACGCATCTACATAATACCACAAGAAGCACCAAACGCCTTTGCTACAGGAAGAAGTCCAAAACACGCAGCCATAGCAATAACCGAAGGTGCACTAAGGCTTTTAACAAAAGAAGAGATAATGGGCGTTTTGGGACATGAGCTTGGACATGTAAAACACAGAGACATTCTGATATCGTCTGTTGCTGCCACAGTCGCAGGTGCAATAATGGTTCTATCAGACATGATAAAGTGGGCAGCCATCTTTGGCGGGCTAAGTAGAGACAATGAAGACCATCCAATTATTCTAATAGCTATGGCAATAGTAGCGCCAATTGCAGCAACACTCATTCAGCTTGCAATATCAAGAGCAAGAGAATACGAAGCAGATAAAGCAGGAGCAATTTACAGCGGCAATCCGTTGTATCTTGCAAGCGCATTAGAGAAACTCGACCAATACTCAAAGGCAATTCCATTTCACGGCAACCCTGCAACGGAGAATCTATTTATAGTAAACCCATTCTCAGCAAGAGGCTTTATAAATCTCTTCTCAACACATCCACCGATTGAAGAGAGAATCAGAAGGCTAAGAGAGATGGCTCAAAACGGCATTTAGAATAACCTGCTCTGCGTTTTCGCTTTCAACATCTATCCACCTTGCGTCTTTGAATTTGCTTCTGAAGAAGGTGAGTTGTCTTTTTGCATACTCAAGTGTGCTCTTAACGATAGCATTTATAAGCTTTTCTTTTGACTTTATTCTGCCTTCCAAAAACTCCACCGTCTCTTTATAACCTATAGACTTTAAGGCATCACAGTCAGAAAAGCCCATTTCCAACAATCTTTTTGTCTCTTCTATTAGCCCACTTTCAACCATCAGAATAGCTCTCTTCTCTATCCTTTTCCTTAAAAATTCCTTGCTCGATGTCAAAACAAAAACAGAAAATTCATTGACGCTTTTGGATTTAACAAAGAAAGAGCTTAACGGCTTTTTTAAGCTTACATAGACACTCAAAGCCCTTTTTATACGCTGAGAATCGTTTTGATGAATCCTTTTAGCCCAACTCTCATCAACAATCTCAAGCCACTTAAACAACTCATAACTACCCATCTCTTCGCAAAAGTCATCAAAAAACAGCTTTATCTTCTCATCAACCACGCCTATATTATCTATTCCATTGATAAGCGCATCAACATAAAATCCTGTCCCACCAACAACTATTGCATTTTTGTTCTGTTTCTTTAAACTCTCTATAATTCTTCTCGTTTCTTTTGCAAACTCACCAGCACTAAATTTCTCGCTGGGCATTTTAAAGTCAATTAGATGATGCCTTACCTTTTTTTGCTCTTCTTTTGAAGGCTTAGCAGTGCCTATATCCATAAACTTGTAAATCTGCATAGAGTCTGCCGAGATAATCTCTGCATTAATCTTTTTGGCAAGAGATATAGCAAGCTCCGTTTTACCTATTGCTGTTGGGCCAAGTATGACAATAGATTCCATTAAATCAATTCTTCAAGTGGCGTATATTCCAACCCATGAGCTTCTGCAACAGGTTTGCAGGTTATCTTGCCATTCAAAACATTTATACCCTTTGCTATTGGCTCGTATCTCTTTGCAGCTTCCTTATAACCCAAGTTCGCAATAATCAAACCATAAGGCAGTGTGGCGTTCGTTAGGGCAAAGGTTGAAGTCCTTGCATAAGCACCCGGCATATTTGCAACGCAGTAATGCAAAACACCATCAACTTCATAAACAGGGTCTGCGTGTGTTGTAGGTTTGCTCGTCTCAACGCAACCACCCTGGTCTATAGAAACATCAACTATCACGGCTCCCTTTTTCATGGTTTTTAACATATCCCTTGTTATCAATCTCGGCGTTTTCGCACCCGGTATAAGCACTGTTCCTATAACGGCATCTGCATCTTTAATCTCTTCTGCAATAGTAAATTTATTAGACATTATCATCTGACAATTCTTAGGCAAAACATCTTCCAAATATCTCAATCTTTCTGCATTTATATCAAGCACAAACACGCTTGCTCCCATACCGCTTGCCACCTTTGCCGCATTCAACCCTGCTGTGCCGCCGCCTAAGATGACAAACTTAGCCGAATGAACACCTGTTACACCACCTGCTAAAACACCTATACCACCGTAGGGTTTTGCCAAATAGTATGCAGCCATAATTGAAGCCATTTTACCTGCAACTTCACTCATAGGCTCAAGCAGTGGCAGTTTCCCGTCAACTTCTATCGTCTCATACGCTATAGCCACAACCTTCTTTCTCATTAAGCCTTCTGTCTGTTTTCTATCTGGCGCAAGATGAAGGTATGTATAAATAATCTGACCTTCATGCATCATGTCTATCTCGACGGTCTGCGGCTCTTTTACCTTTATAATCATCTGGGCTTCTTTAAATATCTCTTCTGCCGCATCAATAATCTTCGCACCAGCTCTAACAAACTCATCATCTCCTATACCACTACCCAAACCAGCACCCTTTTGTATAAGCACCGTATGGCCATGATGAACAAATTCCATAACACCAGCAGGTGTTAAGCCGACCCTATTTTCATTTGGCTTTATCTCTTTTGGAACGCCTATAATCATTTTTTACCCCCAAATTTTGGTTTGGCTATAAATTCACAAATCTCTCCACCTTTGGCTATGGTTTGAACTTCTTCTATATCCATCGCTTTACCGCTTAGCATCTGGGCAAAGCCCAACATCAATCCGGCCGTAACATTGCAGAAACCTTTAGATTTAGAATATGGAAGAAAGTGACACTCATTAAGAGTAAACCTATAACTACCATCATCAATCTTCTCTATAGTAAGTTTGGGCCCACCCTTTGAGTATATTATTTCTGGCAGTATCTTTAAAATCTCTTCTTCTGAGAACTTACTCAACATGGTAGGGTCTATATCCATAGCCTTCATCATCTCCATAGGAATCTTTTTTGCAAGCAATCTCCTTAAAACCTTAGAACCTTGACTACCACCAAAATAATCCAATGCCTCGATTAAGCCTGCCATGACCATTGCGGAATATTTATAGCAAATATGATTCAAAACACATTTAGTATCAACATCTAAACACTTTTCGACATCTTTATCGTTCAACCTTTTCGTTTCCAAAACAACCTCCTACAAAAGTAAATTTTTTCCTAAAATAAAAAGAATACTCACAACACCCATAAAAGCAAAGGCTTTCCATACGCATCTACTCAAATCTTTGCTGCCAAACATATTTGCATAAACACCTTTTACAAATGTGTTGGTAATACTCGATATAATTATACTTACAAGAGCAACATTTACAGCTATAACGCCATCTTTTGACAACTGTGTCATAGAGATGGTCAAAGGGTCAACATCTGCAAGCCCAGAAACAAAACCCAACAGGTAAACTCCTTTAGAGCCAAGATACATATTTGCAAGTCTTGATAAAATCAATATCAAGGTATAGAAAATTCCAAAAAATAGAGCATGGCTCAAATCATAAGGATTAGAAAATACTACATCAACAGATTGAGTCACTTTTGAATGCTTACTCAAAAAGAATATCAAACCAACAACAAATACAGCAACTCCAAAAAGTAAAAATTTTAAAGAGATAGAAGGGTAAATTATAAACATTATTAACCATTGCCTTACAAACATTATTGAACTTGCAAGTATGATCCCCAATGCAAGCTCCTTTGATAATTCCGGAACTTCTTTTGAGCGTTTTGCGAAAGCAAGAGTAGTGGCTGTTGAACTAAGCAGCCCACCAAGCAAAGCCGTTATCATTATTCCCTTTTTAGTTCCTAATAACTTGGTAGCAAAATACGCAGCAAATGATATCGAAGATATCAAAACCACCATGAGCCAAATAGATCGTGGGTTTAGCTTTAAAAAAGTATATGATTCATTGGGAAGTAGCGGATACATAATGGCTGAAACGACAAGAAACTTTAATATGGCTGCCATATCCTTCTCGTATATATATTTCTCTATAAATCCATGTATGTAATCCCTTAAAGAAAGAATCAAAGTTATTATTATACTCAAAGCTGCAGATTCTATTACAAACCCTTTCGCAAGTATGATACCCAATACATAAGTAAACAGTCCTGCTACTTCCGTCGTTATACCCTTCTTATTAAAATAAAAAGCCTCATAAAGATATTCTCCAACTATCATTAAAGAAAAACACGCAAAAACAATAACAGTAATTGCTGTATTGTTAAGAAAATATGTAGTAGAGAAACCAAGCATTGATATAAGTGGAAATGTCCTTATGCCGCCAAAATGCTTTTCTTCCCTTTTTCTATGGTAAGATTCCTGCTCAAGCCCTATTAATCCACCAATTAATATACTAAGAACAAGAAGAAAAAACCATTTCGGGACCCACTTTAAAAGTAACGCTTCCATATTTAACACAATAATAATTGTTTATGATTTTTTCAAGGAAAATAAAGATAAATAGGGATGCCAAAGCATCCCTGTAAAAAATTAATGGAAGTTTAACCTGATGTTATTTGACTGGTTGGGTTTTAAACTCTTCAACTTTAAATTTTTTAAACTTGAAGGAGAGAAGTTGAGCCTAATTAAGTTCTTACTCTTAAAGCTCCTAATTAACTTTTGCCTTTCCATATTAAGCCTTCTTGCTGATGGACTCATAGTTCCGCTTATCCTCATCCTTCTAAGTTTAAGCTGGATATAACCGTTTGAGAAGAAACTGGCAAGCTGCACAGGAACAGAAGGATTTTTGGGCGGAACCCATCTATCAGCCTTTAAATCCTGCGTAGATACAAGGTCAAGCCTTACTTCTTTAAATGCTATCTTTTTGCAGACTAATCTATCATCACTACCCTTTCTATCGGCTTCGCAAACTATATAATCGAGTATCCCTTTGCCACCTGCAAATGTTTGGTCTCCTCTTGGGCCTCTACCCGTCATGCCATCAATATACCCATTTGCTGATGTTCTAAAGCCTTTAAATCCATACCTTGCAAAATAGGAAGCGGCAGGTGGAATATTTCTAACAACAGGATTCTTTATACCGTGAGTTTTTGGATTCCATGTGCAATACTTAAGATTTGTGTCTGGCTGCAGCCCATAAGCCATAGGATTGTCAAGGTCAAAAATCGTCTCCTTTGCATACAATGCCCATGCAGATTCACCCTTCATCTTGGCTTCTATAGGATAACCCTTTGACCTTTTTCTCTTCCACTCTATTCTTGCAAGAGAAACTTCTGCCTTTAGTTTTCTACCATCTGGAACTACTCTCATAACAACAACAATCCTTGTCTTGCTCGAACCACCACCGCCTTCTGAATCTCCATGAACCCTTTGCTGTTTTACTCCTTCTATACTCATTTTTAAGTTCTTAAACGCAGCATCGGATAAAATAATGGGCGTCTTGCAATCGCTTAAATACTTCTCTGGCATCACAGCATCCCACTCATCATAAAAGTTTCTAAACCTTCCGTAATATATTGCCAATTTTTTACACTTATCAGTAAAATTTTCATTACACATCTTTGTTGCTTTAAGGAGCTGATCAAACTCCTTCTCCCAAGCCCTTTTATACATTGCTATCGTATTTATATGCTGTCTTCTTTTTGATTGAACTGTTCCCAAAGCAAACAGCTCTTGAGTTTTTCTACTCAAAACCATCTTTGCATCTTCTATACCTGCTTTAAGGTCCCACAAAGAGACAATAAGTGTATTCAGATACTCTTCCTTTGAATCTATACTTAAAACATCCTGCTGCGGATAATCATTTAAGATGCTATAAGGCGCAATAATGTAGTTTACAACTTCCTTTTCACCATTCTGAGAAAGGAACTTTCTAAAGTATTCAGTTAACTGGTCAAGATTGGTTGGCTCAAGCATGGAAGAACCCGTAGAGTAAACATTTATCTCTATGGAAGATGAGCTAAAAGACTCTTCCAAGCTCTTTGCTAAAGATGTATCTACTTCGACATTCCCCCAAGCACCTTTGGCTGAAACATTGGCTTTGTTTGCAAATTTAGTCCAACTTTTTAAAGTTTGTTTCTTAACCGTTGCAAGACCTAAAAACTCCCTACCTTCTCTTATTCCTATAACAAAAGCATTTCCACACTTCTGTCTGAATTTAGCTATACCTCCTGGCTGTCTGAGAAGGTCTAACATTTCAGGCTTTATAGAAACTGTGCCAATATCTATGTATGATGGAACATAATACTTCATAACATGGGCATAAAGAGAAACATTAAAAGCACTTGCCTTACTTCCACTTACAACGCTCAGCTTATCACTTGCTTTGTAAACCGTTCCGCTTAAAATCTTAAGAGAAGCATCTACACTTAAGTCTGAAGATTCGGCTATTTCAGATGTTGATTGGACAAGTCTAAAACTACTCTTATTCTTCGGTTTTCCTGTTTTTAGAATGGCATTCCTATCAAAGCTCACACATGGAGCAGTAAATGTGTGTCTGGAAGTATCATACCCCCATCCATAATAAACCGGCATATCACCCACAGGTTCAACGCTGGGAAAAGCAAGCGTCCCGCCTAAGGCAGAAAATCTCAAAATTAAAAATAAAACCAAAACAATAGACAGCAACCCTACATACCGCCTCATACACTCCCCCTTTGTCTTTAATCTAAAAGATCAAAAATTTAATTCCGTCCGCCTTTAACGCATAATGTTCAATTTTAAGTTAAAATATCATATAATACCTCAAAAGTCAAACACCATTCCAAAAAGATCAAGAAAAAGCAAAAATATTTATTTTTTATCTGGAGTACGGACAAAATCTATTAAAATCACAAAAAGAACAAAACTCCGAAGAAAAAGCACACGGGCTTTGACAATCTTTTACCCTTCTCATCAAAATCTCTAAAACCTTTCTATGAATATCAATATGCTCAGCCTTGAACTCTTCCACAACTCTATCGCTGCTTCCAAGATAGTAAATTTCACCATAAACATTTCTGCTTGCAAATTGTTCTTTGACCATGACCATATAAATAGGCATTTGAATTGAATAATAAATATCATTTACGGTCATAACAAAATCACAACAATCTTCAATCTTCTCAAACTCCAAGCTCTCTATTTTTTTATTTTTATATCCTTGAGAGTGGTATCCTGTTTTGTAATCAACTACCCTGATTTTCCCACCAATCTCATCAACTCTATCCAAAACACCAAAAAGATGCAGAGATTCGCTTTTAAACTCCTTCTCTATATACTTAACTCTAAAATCTTTAAATTTCTTTGATGTTTCTTTAAAGAAGTTCTCAATCCTATACCTTAAAACGACCAGAAGTGCTTTTTTTCTTATCGGCTCCATGTTCTTCAAATAAGCAACAAGTTCTTTTGCATCATTACCTTTCACTATATCAGACAATGTAGTTATGCTTTTAAGATTGCTAAGCATGTTATCCTTTATGGATTGGTATTTTTCAAGCGTTATAATCTCTCCTGTTTCTCTGTATTTTTCAAACTCTTTTTGCAACATTCTATGAATTATAGTGCCAATTTTGTCAGACTCAAACCTTTCACCGAAAAACGTTCTGTTCTCTATCTTTTTTACTCTATGAAGATAGAAAGCATAGGGACATCTTATAAATTCGTTAATTTCAGAAGGAGAAAAGCCTTTCCCTTCTAACTTGTCTTTTATGTAGTTCTTTAAAGCATCTTTATCAATTTTTATATCGAAATTGGAGCTGGTTAGTTTAGGCATGTAAACTCTCGGCTTATCTGATTCACCTTTTAATCCATTTAAAATCATCAACTGCTCGACATACCTGCTGCGTTGACTTTTTTCATCCGATACTGTAGATGTTTTATAAAGAATATGTACTTTTTTTGAAGAATAGACGAGTCTAAAGAAGTTATACCTAATTAACTTTTCTTTCTCGTAAAAAGTTGTCAACCCGAAAGCCTTTTTCAGCTCTTCAGGCAAAAGTGGGTCTATCTTGCCACTCTTTGGCAAAACATTTTCGTTCGCATCAAGCACAAATAGCTCATCAAAACCAAGCATCCTACTTTCAAGCACTCCAAGCACCTGAATACCCTTAAGCGGATGCCCTTCAAATGGTATCTCTAAATCCTCAATGAATTCTTTGATAAAATAATATGCAAAAATAATATCAACATTTATCTCTTTTTCTTCTACAGGCAGATTTTCAATAACTTCTTCAAAAAATAGATTCAATGAATAAAGGTCAAGAACATTTTCTCTTAGAATCCCCATATTTAAATTGTCAAACAAACTCAAAAACGCTTCTTTCAAACCTTTAAAATCATTTATATCTTCAAAAATTTTTACTATTTTCTTAAGGCTTTCAAATCTATTGACATTTACCGAAACAGAAGGGTTGTCGTAAAGATAACTCAATATACGCTCTCTGTTCAAATTCCCAAAATAACGAGTAAAACCTGAGTTTAAGACTCTTAAAAGAAGCTTAGGATTCAAACTTTTAAAATTTCTCCTTTGGGCATCCATAAGCATCTCAAATAAAGATTTTAAAAAACCGCCTAAAGGCGTTAGTTTAAAGGGATATGTTGCCGTTATATTAAGATTTACATCTCTTTTAACAAAGCTTAGAAACGGTAAAATAGCATCATTTTCTGGAGTTACTATACCTATTTTAAAAGGACTCTTCACATCTCCAGTCTTATTAAGTATTTGGGCAACAAATGAAGCTTCCGCATGCCTTGAATTAAATTCGTAAAATTCTATGTGAGTTTCATCTTTCTCACATTTTATCTCTTTAATGCTATTGACCCTAAGCCCTTTTATAAACTTTTCCACAACCCAACAATTATCAAAACTGATATCTCCTATTCTGTCTCTTCCCAAATTATCTGTTTGAACAACCAAAGATAAATCAAATCTATCGGCAATTGAATTTACAAGCCTTATCTCTGATTTCGACATAGAACCAAATCCCGCAAACAGAAAAACATACCCTTCAAAATCCATTAAAAAATCTTCACTTTCCACTATCTCCCCTGCAATTGCAGAAGCTTTGCCTTCAAAAATAACATTTTTGTACTCTCGCTTATATTTTTCAAACAGTTCTTTGAGACTTTCTACTATTTTTATCGCATCTTCGGAAATCTCAACATACTTTATGTTTTCTATACTATCAACAAGCTGCTTATCGAAGTCATTGAACAATTCAGATAATCTCTTAGCCCAAACAAAAGCCTTGCAATCTTTGTTCTCAAACTTATCTCTTATAAGTTTTAGAAAAAATAGCTCTCTTGTTAGTTTAGAGTCTCTTCTTAAATCAGGTCTATAAACAGAACAGAGTTTATCTACGAAGTCGTTAATCGTATAAAGATTGACTTCAAAAATCTCTTCTGGTTCAAGCTGCATCTCTATAAATCTCAACGGCCTTCTATTAGGAGAAACGAAAACAACCTTTTTTTTCTTCTTTAAAATTCTCCTTATCTCATTAACCGAAAAATCTATAAAATTCTTACAAAAATCAACCTTAACAACTTCTAAAGGCATAAAATCTTACTCCTTCTGTTTCTGCAGTAATACAGGATACCTTTTGCATTTTTAAACAGGTTCATGTATCTTCTAAGCTGCCATTCGTGCTCTTCTTTTTCTGCTCCAGTTTTGTACTCTATAACAAAAATATTGTTATCTTTAACAACTATCCTGTCAGGGCGAACTATCTCTCCCTTCTTGTTTACAAACTCCTTCTCATTAAAACACCTATCAAAACCTTTAAAATACAAAGCCAAATCTTCAACCGTATTTTTAAGCAGTCTTAAGACATCTTTTTCTTCGTAACCAAGCAAATTGACTGCTTTTCTATAGGCACCCTCTAAACACTTATCTACATCTTCACCAACAGTATCTATAAAAGAAATAGCTGTATGAAAAAGGTCTCCGATTCTTTTGTCCTTTTGTGATTCATAAATATCCAACACCGGGTCTATTCTGAGTCTATCCCTTATATTGAAGAAAATTCTACTTGAAAGTTCAATACTTTCACGCTCAATAGAAGACTCTCCAAATGTCTCTATTTTTCCAATCTCAAAAGATTCATGCTCTTCAAACTCTCTCATATCATCTTTTAAGACTTCTCTTAAAATGTTTGAAGCAGTAATGTTTTTGGGCATCTTTTTTATCTGCTTTTCTTTATTCATTCTGTATAGTCCGATTATAGCAAGGTTGCTTTGAGCTCTTGTATTCGCCACATACATGAGATTTAAAGCTTCTATAAAATCAACCTTTAACTTCTCACAATAAATTCTTTTTGCATCCTTCACCACACCTTTAAGTTTGAATACATCTGCAAACATAAAGTTTTTAAATTCTCTTACATAAATACAGTCAAATATTTCCTTCTTAGAATCATATATTCTCCAATCGTAAAACGGTACTATAACCGTATGAGCTTGCAGTCCTTTTGACTTATGAATGGTCATAACCCTTAACGCACCAACATTTTCAGGAAGAACTACGGTTGCAGGATTCTCGTAAATATCTTCTATAATCTCTTCAGAGCTTCTCCCTTCGTTCAATCTCTTCAAAATTTCCTCAAGAAGGGTATCTATATAAAGTTTGTTATTCTCATAATCAAAATCAAATTCGGAAAGCAAAAATACAGCAAGTTCATACAAAGAAAACCCTTTTGTTTTATTTGCTATCTCTTCAAAATCAATGCAACCAAACCACTCTTCAGAAGCCTTCTTATACCCATCGTCTCCGTCATAAATCAAAACAGAAATAAGAGTCAGGAGTTTTTTTACTGCAAAATTCTGAGTAAGTATAAGAGAGTCTTCTGTCAGTATATTTACACCTTCGAACTCTTCTGAAATCCATAAAACAACCTTTTTAATATCCTCTTTTCTTCTTAGAAGAATCATAACTTTATTCGGGTCAACCCCTTTATCAAAAAACTCTTTAAGAACAGCAATGAGCTCTCTTTTGTAAAACTCATCTCTATCAAATCCGTCCCTGGGCTCTTCCTTTAGAATAACTTTGACAAACCCTTCTTCTTTTTTAATTCCGTTTTGTCTGACATTTGAATAAACATTCTTAATCTCTCTTAAAATAATTTTCGATTTGTTACACTCCTTAAATACCTTTTCTATCTCTTTTCTTGGCAACTTTTCAGGATTAAAAACCCTGTTGTTAAACTCTACTATATTTTTAGATGACCTATAGTTGTAATCGAGTTTGCTAATGATAGGACTTATAGGAAAGCTATATCTCTTTATACTATCAAAAATTCTGTAATCTCCACCACGCCATGCGTATATTGCCTGCTTTCTATCTCCAACAACAAACAGACTTCCACCTTCAGATAAGGCATTCTCTATCAATGGCTCCATAGCTTTAAACTGCTCCTTAGATGTATCCTGAAACTCATCTATAAGGTAATGATTCACTTTCTCTCCCAATCTCAAAAAAGCATAGCTAACACCTTTATCACTGTTTAGAACTCTCATAATCCTATCTACAATGGTTTTTCCATCTATAACATTAAAATACTCTTCAACTTTCTTTCTATTCTCTTCCCACTCTCTTAAAATCTCAAGTGTGGAGTTTAAAACCTTATAGTTTGAGTATATCTCTCCCATCACATAAGCATCAAACAACTCACATGCTAATTCTTTTATTTTCTTTGTCTCACACCCTTTTTCCAAAGCGTCACTTTTCAAAAGCTCATAAACTCCTTCTTTGCATATATGCTTGAATCTATCTATATTTTTAAAAGCCGTTTCAAAATTAAACAGAAAACCACCTGACCTGACCTTATTACCCTTAAAGCAGTCTTTATTCTTCATTTCTTCCGCCAATTCTTTCAACTTTTCAAAAATTTCTTTTTTTCTTTTTTCTATATCATCAAACATATTTCTGGTTTTACCTACCTTGCTTTTTAGCCAATTTAAAATCTCGTCATCACTCACGGTATTTTCACATGTCTTCAAATCCAATAGAGCAAGTTTTTTTAAAGCCTTTGATATTATCGCAACCCCATCCATACCGTTATCACCGTAACTAAGACGCACTTTAAGAAAATCAAGAAGTTTCTTTTCAAGCTTCTTATCAAGAATCATATTTTCAAAAGCAATATCAAATATCTCATCACTTCTAAAACTTATCTCATAATTCGGATTTATTTGTAAATCAAAAGCAAAAGCCCTCATTATTCTATTCATAAAAGAGTCTATGGTCATAATATTAAAATCATCATAATTCTTAACAATACTAACTAAAAGTCTCACAACTTTGTTCCGAGATATATGTAAATCCTTCCTGTTAACAGAAACGGTTTTATCTATCTCTCCCAAGCTTTTTAAAAAAGCAATAATACGCTCCTTCATTTCAGTTGCAGCTTTATTTGTAAATGTTATTGCCACGATAGAACTTATAAACTTTTCATCCCTTATACCCGAAAGAATGTTTAAATACCTTACCGCGAGCGAATATGTCTTTCCAGAGCCTGCAGAAGCCTCTATAATTGAAAATTTATCTTCCATAAGCTTCTCCTTTATTTTCAAAGTTATTGAAATATTTTAACAATTTTCTATCATATTGCCATGAGAAACTTGCCAAGATACAAAGACTGTTTCGTCTGCGGCAAAGATAACCCAGCCGGTTTAAACATCACATTTAAAACAGACGATAAAAAAGTCTTTGTCAGGACAAAGCTCAAAAAAATTCACGAAGGATACAAAGGCAGGGTTCATGGTGGTGTTGCTGCAGCTTTACTCGATGAAGCGATGGGATGGTCATGCACAGTGATAACAAAAAGGCTCTATTTCACGATAGAATTAACCGTAAAATACAAGAAACCTATTTCTTCAGAAGAAGAGCTCTTCGTTGAAGCTGTAATGATAAAAGAGAAGCACAACATCTGTTTTGCTACCGCAACATTAAAAGACAAGAACAACACCGTCTTAGCTGAAGCTGAAGGCAAATATTACCCAATACCTGAAGACGAAGAAAATAGCGTAATCAAAATGCTGCACCACGAACCGGAAGATAAAAGAGCTGTAAGCAGAGACGACTTCTAAGTGTGATACTCAGCGTTTATCTTCACATAATCATAACTTAAATCGCTAAACCACATGTTGTATGTGCATGTGCCAACGCCCAAGTCAATAAGTATCTTGATCTCTTTATTTTTCATATAATTTTCAACTGCTTCTTTGTTAAAATCAACTTTTTTGCCATAGGCAAATACAAGCTCATCACCTATATAAACCTTAAGTCTATCCACAGAAAAATAGGCATTAGAATAACCAACGGCATCGACAATTCTGCCCCAGTTAGGGTCGCAGCCAAACAGAGCAGTTTTAACAAGCAGTGAGTTTGCAACGCTTCTTGCCACAAGCTCTGCATCTTTTCTTGAGAATGCACCAACAACAACAGCTTCTGCTACCTTTGTTGCACCTTCACCATCTTTGACAATCATCTTGGCAAGATGCGTGCATAGATGAATAAGCTGGTCTGCAAAAAATCTGTAAAGCTCATTCTCTGTATCTATTATCTCATTGTTTGCTTCACATGTCGAGAGTATCAACACCGTATCATTTGTCGAGGTATCACCATCGACGCTTATCCTGTTAAAGGATTTATCAACGGCTTCCCTTAAAGCCATATCGAGCATCTTCTGGGTTATGTTTATGTCTGTTGCAATAAACGCAAGCATCGTTCCCATGTTGGGATGTATCATGCCTGCACCTTTGGCAACGCCACCAATAACAAACGGAACACCGTAAAAACTGCACTTTAACGCATACTGCTTCGTGTATGTATCTGTCGTCATTATAGAGCGAGCAAAACTATCACACTTATCCTTACTCAAACCAAATATCAACTTGTCGTATGAGTCTATAATCCTTTTATAATCAAGGTCTTCTCCAATTATACCCGTTGATGCAACAAAAATTTGATTCTTTTCCAGTTTTAACTTTATGGCAAGCTCAGATACAGTTTTTTCAACAGCTTCTGTTCCGTTAGAGTTGCATGCATTGGCATTTCCACTATTAACAAGCACAGCCCTTATATCGGGCATCTTTTTCATCAGATTTATGTCGTATATGACTGGAGCAGCCTTTATTGAGTTCTTGGTAAAAACAGCAGCAGACACCGTCGGCTTTTCCGAGTATATTAAACCAACATCAACATCCTTCTGCGTAAAGCCGACACCAACGGCTGAAACCCTTATCGCATCAACAAGACAGATTGAACCTTTTACTTCTTCTACTTTCATGGATAGTACGGCTTTAGAATAAGCCCCTCCTTCTGATTAAGATTAAACATAATGTTCATATTCTGCACAGCCTGACCAGATGCACCCTTTATAAGATTGTCGATAACACTTATAACCACAAGCTTTTTAACCCTTTCATCAAACCTGACATAGATATCACAGAAATTCGTCCCTTTAACACTATTGAGTGTTGGCGGTTTATCAACAACCCTTACAAAAGGCGCATCTTTATAAAAATCCTTATAAAGAGCTTTAAAGTCCATCTCTTTTTTTACATCTATATAGATAGTTGACAAAATTCCCCTTTGAATAGGCAAAAGATGTGGTATAAACATAACCCTTATGTTCTCGTTAAACCTTGAAAGCTCCTGCTCCATCTCTGGTATATGTCTATGCCCTTCAATCGAATAAGCCTTGAAATTCTCGTTTACTTCGCAAAACTGTAGGCCCTCTTTTAAGCCTCTACCGGCTCCACTTACGCCAGATTTTGCATCCGCTATAACACTTATCGCATACTCTGCAACAGGTGCAACGCCGAGTATAACACTCGTTGCATAACATCCAGGATTTGCCACTATTTTTGCCGTCTTTACCTTTTCATAATTCAACTCAGGCAATCCATAAACGGCGCTCTCAAGCAACTCTTCAGCTTCATGCTTAACCTTATACCACTTCTCATAAACCGAAATATCTTTAAGCCTAAAATCAGCACTTAAATCTATTACTCTTACATTTCCCTTTAGCTGTTTTGCCACATTCAAAGAGACAGTGTGCGGAAGAGCCAAAAAAACAACATCAAGCTGAGAGATTTTATCTATATCTATCGCTTCAATCTCTTTTTCAAAGACATCGACAAACTCTGGATACACATCGGATATCTTTTTTCCTGTTTCACTTCTTGAAGCAATATAGTCAATCGACACATTAGTATGGCTTAAAAGTATCTTTATAAGCTCAAGACCTGTAAACCCAGTTATCCCTACTATACCAACACTTATCATATCTGCCTACAAAAAAGAAAAAACCCCACAAGCGTGGGGCGGGGGTGTTTAGCTTATTATCTCTTCGACCACTGGAAAGATTTTCTTGCTTTCTTCCTTCCGTATTTCTTCCTCTCTTTGACCCTTGCGTCTCTGGAGAGCAGTCCAAGCGGCTTTAATGTTGCTCTTAAGTTCGGGTCATACTCAACCAAAGCCTTGGAGATACCATGTCTTAATGCTTCAGCCTGGGCCATTATACCACCACCCTTAACGGTGGCATAGATACTTATCTTGCCATTCAAACCAACGAGATTCAACGGATAATAAATCTTCAGCTTTGCTTCTTCTAATCCACCAAAATACTCATCCAGCGTTTTCTTATTAACTGTTATTGAGCCATCACCAGCCCAAATCCAAACCCTGGCAACCGCCGTCTTTCTCTTACCTGTTGCGTAATATCTATCCATTTAACACCTCTAAACTTCTAACTTTATAGGTTTTTGAGCTTCATGTGGATGGTCGGCTTCTGGATAAACTTTAAGCTTTGTTATTAATCTGTTTGAAAGTCTGTTTTTGGGAAGCATACCTTTAACTGCATGAATAATCAATCTCTCTGGAAACTTCTCTCTCATCTTTGCAGCAGTAATAGCCTTCAGACCACCAATATAGCCACTATGTCTGTAATAGACCTTCTGCTCCCACTTTTTACCCGTGAGTTTAACATGTTTCGCGTTTATAACCACAACAAAATCGCCCGTATCAACATGTGGCGTAAAGGTGGGCTTGTTTTTGCCTCTTAAAATATTGGCTATCTGCGTCGCTATCCTGCCCAGCGTCTTACCTTTTGCGTCTATCAGATACCACTTTCTCTTCTCGGGCTCAAATTTTGCCATAAAAGTTTTCATCACACCACTCCTTCGCTCAAATTCCAAAAGCAAATGCCTTTATACTGAAAATCTTAAGCCTTGTCAAGCGTTTTTGGTGTTTAAAATAAAGAAACCACATTTAACTCTTTCTTGATAAAAAGATTTAAGAACTACCTCCTTATTCAAAATTTGAATATAATAATAACCATGCAAGTAGAAAAAAAGTTGACTCTAAGGAACTACTCAATAAAGGAAAACCTAACAATCGAAGATAAAGATGTAGAATTAATTAATTGCGATATACATGGCACAATGATTTTAGAAAATTCAAAGTGTAGGATAGAAAATTGTACTTTTACCAAAGACAAAGAAGAAATTTTATATCCGAACATATTAATTCTAAATTCCCAAGTCCAAATAAACAATACCCTTATCTTGAAAAGTAAAAATTCTCATGGCATAGAAGCAGAAAACAGCTGGATAAAAATCAGAAACATAACAGTTAAAGAACTTGAAGGCTGCGGAATAATACTTACCCAAAGTGTTTTCGATATAGATACTGCAACGCTAACCCAGAATGGCTCTGAAGAGAGTGAATTTTCCCAAATTTACATAAACAACTCGAAGGGCAGAATCAAAAATTCATCTGTAGCAAACTCAATTAACTCAAACGGTATTTATATAACAAACCAGTCGCAGATTGAGATAACCAACACCAATATATGTTGCAACCCAAGAAATGGAATTGCAATAGACGAATACTCATCTGTTAGTTTGACAAAGTGTAATATTAAAAGAAATGGCGATGAGTACAATGAGACTATTCAAATATGGGTTAATAATTCTACTTTAGCAGCAAAGGAGTGCAACATAGAAAATGGTATTTGCGGCATCTATATACAAAAGGGCTCAAATGCAGAGATTACAGATTGTAAAATCTCAAACAATTTAGGCGGAGTGTGTATATTTGAAAGTTCAACTGTATTAATTAACCAATCAACAATATTAGAAAATCTTAACAGACCACAAATCTGGGCTGAAAACTCAAAACTAAAACTTTACAACTCGACGATACATGCAAATCAGAAAATTTTACTGTTTGCAGAAAACTTAAACCTTTTGGAAACAAAAGGCTGCAACATACCAAAAGACAGATTATCTATCAAAGATTGTCGCAATGTGATTATTGAATCATATCGATGATATCGAATGCTTCATTCAAACTCTCTGCATGATTTATCATATTGTTGAACTTTTTGACATTTGGATAACCCTTTAAATAAGCATGGAAAAATTTTCTAAACTTCACAACGGCTTTCTCTTTCCAAAACTCTTCCATGTAAATCAGATGCCTTTTCATTATTTTCTTGATGTCTTCAAGACTTCTTTTAGAATCCTGCATGTTTAAAAAATCTTCAAAAATGTAAGGCTTTCCTATTGCCGCCTGGCCTACCATAAAAAACTCACACCCTGTCAATCTTTTAACCTTCTCAAGTTTTAAAAAAGAGTCTATTCCGCCATTTGCGACAACAGGAATCTCTAAGGCATCCCTAACCATTGCTATATGCTCATAATCAGGTTCACCTTTAAAAAACTGGGTTTTTAACCTTGCATGAATCGTAATAAAGTCAACACCCAAATCCTGAAGTCTCAAATACAAAGATAAATCATTGGGCTTGTCAAAACCCATTCTCATCTTTACAGAAACAGGTTTTTTTATCTGTTTTTTTAAAACCTTTACAATTTCAAAAAGCCTATCTGGTTCCTTAAGCAGATAAGAGCCAGCTTTAATCTTCAACACCTTAGGTGCAGGACATCCAGCATTTATGTCTATGCAATCGCAAAGTCCTTCAAGTTTTTTAGCAGTAGAAACAAACAGTTCAGGTTCAGACCCAAACAGCTGAATGCAATAGGGAACATCAGAAACATCTCTCTCTATGAGTTTGAAAGTCTTTTTGTTGTCGTAATAGAGAGCATTAACGGAAATAAGCTCACTAAATGTCAAACCGCAGCCAAACTCTCTGCACAATTTTCTAAAGGGTTTATCCGTATAGCCAGCCATAGGTGCTAAAAAATAGGGAGACTTTACATCAAAGGGAAGCTTCATCCACGATTCATCGAGTCCAAAAACTCTTTATTACTCTTCGTTTTAGACAACTTATCAAGTAAAAACAGCATGGCGTCTATATCGTTCATCTCAAGCAAAATCTTTCTCAAAATCCAGATTCTGTTAAGCTGGTCTCTTGGAACGAGCAGCTCTTCCTTTCTTGTTCCAGAACGCGTTATGTCTATGGCAGGGAAGATTCTTCTGTCTGATAGGCCCCTGTCTAAGTGAAGCTCCATATTACCCGTGCCTTTAAACTCTTCAAAGATAACATCATCCATTCTTGAACCTGTATCTATCAGAGCCGTTGCGATAATTGTTAAACTTCCGCCATCTTCAACATTCCTTGCGGCACCAAAAAACCTTTTTGGTTTCTGAAGTGCGTTAGAGTCAAGTCCACCGCTTAAAACCTTGCCAGATGGTGGTATAACAGAGTTGTAAGCCCTTGCAAGTCTTGTAATAGAGTCAAGCAGTATCAACACATCATAACCCTGCTCAACGAGCCTTTTTGCTCTTTCAAGCACAATTTCCGCAACCTGTATATGATGCTCTGGAGACTCGTCAAATGTCGAACTTATTACTTCAGCCTGAACAGACCTTTTCATGTCCGTAACTTCTTCAGGTCTCTCATCAATCAAAAGCACGATAATAATTATTTCGGGATGATTTTTCGTTATACTATTTGCTATATTTTGAAGCAGCATCGTCTTACCTGTTCTTGGTGGAGCAACAATCAATCCACGCTGACCCTTTCCAATAGGTGTTATTAAATCCATAACACGGGATGATAGATTATCTGGCGTGGTTTCAAGTTTGATGCGCTCCATAGGATACAAAGGCGTTAAATCGTCAAAATTCTTTCTCTTTATCGCTTCTTCCGGAGATTTGTAATTTATTTGCTCAATCTTTAAAAGGGCATAATACTTCTCATTCTCCTTTGGAGCCCTTACCTGTCCGTAAACATAGTCTCCCGTTTTAAGTCCAAACTTCTTTATCTGACTTGGAGAGACATAAATATCGTTATGGCCTGCAAGATAGTTGTTCTTAACAGACCTTAAAAATCCAAAACCATCAGGCAGAATCTCCAAAACGCCTTCACCTTTCATCAAGCTTACAATCTGCGGTTTGGTCTCTTTTTTCTCTTCAGTTTCAGTTTGACTCTTCAAAGGTAATTCTGGCTGAGTTTTATTCTCCTTCTTTGTCTCCATTCTTTTTAAAATCTCCTCTATAAGGTCGTTTTTTCTTTTTATTGTTGTGGGAATACCCAAACTTTTTCCAATCTCAACAAGCTCAACAAGTTTCTTCTTTGTCAGAGTTTCCCTGTCAAAACACATAAAATCCTTCTCTCCTTTTTTTATGCTATTTTTTCGTTTTATTCGCTAACTGCATCCAGCTTTAAGACGGGGGAATCTTCACCTTTTAAAAGAACATTCACGGCAAATTTCTCAGATAAAGAGACATACTCCTTTATTGATGATACATCCACGGTGAAAAACTCCATAATCTTGGGATTGAAAAGAACCCTTTGCAAACTCTTTCTGCCCAAAGAAGCCCTAACCATACCTTTAAAGATTAGTTTGCTTACGGTAAAGCTGAATAAAACACTATCAACCCTGTTTTTGAATTGCCCATCTAAATCAGCATTATACCTTGATAAAATCCTTTTTGCAAGCTCTTTGTATGAGACATCGCTCAAAGAATCCGCAACAAGCTCAATGTATGTATGCTTTAAATTTTTACGCTTATCTTCCATTCCCTTTACGATTATGCCATGAGCTACAGCATCTGCTGCAAGATGGGTTAAATACCCACAGGCAAACGCTTTCTCTCTATCGCTTTTTGCTCTTTTTAGTAAGTCAAAACCAACAGACCAGTTGTGAGAGTGCTTATCCTTTGAAGAGAAACTTTTGCCAACTATAAAATCAGGTGCTAATGCTCCATAAAGGTATTCGCTTAAGTTTGCAAACAGAAGCATTTGAAGATAATTGGGAAGCTCTCCAATGGCATTTAGCGAAACACCTATGTGAACAGCAGGACCCCATGCAAAACTCACATCTGGAATTATAACAATAAACAGAGCGGTAAACACGATAAGCAGCGCAGACATCACTTTTATAATACAACCATTTTTTTGAAAAAGTCAAACAAAATCGTTGAAAAAAGAAAAATTTATGGTATTAAACTCCAGCTATGATAAGGTTTGAATCGTTTGACGAATATAAATCTTACTTTTTGGAACTTATCGAGCTTGAGAGAAAAGCCGAAAAACAGTTTCATCTTGAAGAGATAAGACATTTAACGCCAAGACAAAGACAGTCTCGTGGAAGGGCTCTTCTTAACCTTAAGGGCAAACTCATAGGCAGATTTTTGGATTATCTGATATACCGATTTTCCGCCAAGGAAGAGAGAGAACATCAGATAAAGGTTGGTGATATTGTTCTAATCTCAAAGGGTGAGCCGTTGAAATTTTCCCAAGAAGCAACCGTCAGTGCAGCGACAAAAAAATACATCGATGTCATGGTTAAACAGAAGTTGTTTAAATCCAAGCATTATAGAATTGACCTGTTTGTCAGTGATATAACCTTTAAGCGCATGAAGAGTGTAATTCTAAATATAGAGAATAGCGAGTTTGACCCAGAAATTATACTCGGAATAAAAAGCCCACAAATCAAAAACTCAACCGAAAAATCCGAAAGACTCAATCAATCCCAAAACGAAGCATTAAAAAAAGCAAAGGAGTCTGAGCTGTTTTTGGTTCATGGCCCGCCAGGAACGGGAAAAACGACAACACTTACTGAAATCATAAAAGCAAACTTAGGCAAAAAGATACTGGTTGCAGCAGACAGTAATGTTGCAATAGACAACCTTCTTGAGAAGTTCAAAGACAGAAAGGTTGTAAGAATAGGCCATCCTGCAAAGATAGAAGATGAGCTTTTAAATCTATCACTCGATGTCGTAATACGCCAAGACGAACGATACATTCAGATAGAAAAGATGATTGAACAGATAGACAAATTAAAGGAGAAAAGGGATAAAACATACAAAAAGCCGACACCAGCAACAAGGAGAGGGCTCTCAAACGATGAAATTTTGACACTTGCATCTCAAAACAGGTCAAAAAGAGGACTCAAAGCATCAAAAATCAAACAGATGGCAGGCTGGATTGAAACAACAGCAAAGATATCAAACTTGTATGAGCAGAAAGAGAATATTTTGCAGAAGATAATACACGAGCAACTAAACAGTGCCGAGATTATATTTGCCACAAACTCAACCGCTGGCAGCGAATTCTTAGAAAACTTCAAATTCGATATTGTGTTTATAGATGAAGCAGCACAAGCAATAGAGCCATCGGCACTTATCCCGCTTACAAAAGGCAAAAGAGTGATAATGGCAGGAGACCATAAACAACTTCCACCCACAATCCTATCAGAAAGAGCAAAAAGATTATCTTTTAGTTTATTTGAGAGATTCAGCAAGCTTTATCCACAAGCAACCCACATGCTGACAATACAATACAGAATGAACGAAAAGATAAATAAGTTTCCCAGTTGTGAGTTTTACGACTGTGGAGTGATTTCTGATGAGTCTGTAAAAGATATTAAGCTCAGCGACATAGCGTCTCCTACTGAGTTTATCGGTTTTGATGAGCCTGTTGTCTTTTTTGACACAATGGGTAAATTTCTCGAACAAAACAAGAAGGGGAGTTTTTCAAAATTTAATCCGCTTGAAGCGGAGTTTGTAAAAAGGCTAACAGACGAGCTGAAAAAATCAGGTGTAAAAAACGAAGCAATTGGCGTTATAACACCATATAAAGACCATGAAGAGTATTTAGAAAGAATCATACCAGACATAGAGATAAAATCGATTGATGGATTTCAAGGAAGAGAAAAGGAAGTTATTATACTTAGCCTTGTCAGGGCAAACGACGAAGAAGAGATAGGCTTTTTGAAGGATAAAAGAAGGTTAAATGTGGCTCTAACAAGGGCAAAGAGAAAGCTTATCGTTGTTGGTGATGCAAAAACGCTTACTATAAACAGGATATATGCTGACTTCTTAGACTATGTTCAAAAAAATGGCCTTTACATTAGAGTATAACACCAGCCATGATGACTGCGTTTTTATAATAGATGGCAGCTATCTGACCGGGTGTTGGTGCAAATTGCGGCTCGTTAAATGTTATGTGCAAAATACTCTTCTTCAATTTAACTGTGCAGTCAGCTTCGCTCATCTTTGATCTGAGCTTTGCCTTTGCTTCAAACTCAAATGACGGCAGATAGACAAGATTAATTAGCTTAGCTTTTACTTTTCTTTTAAACATTTTGCTTTTTGTTGTAAGGTAAATATTCAAGCTATTTACATCAATCTTTCTGACATACAGGGCTTCTTTATAAGGAATTCTTAAGCCTTTTCTCTGACCTATCGTATAATTAAAAATCCCGTCGTGTTTTTTTATTCTTTTTCCGTTTAAAATAAAATAACCTTCCCTATTCGGATATAATCTTTTTAAATAATCCCTATAATCGCCATCTATAAAACAGACATCTAAGCTCTCTTTCTTTTCTGCAACAGGAAGGTTTAGTTTCTCTGCTATCTCTCTTATTCTGTCTTTTTCCATATTACCCAATGGAAAAACTGTTCTTTCTATTTGGGATGGTCTTAGAAGGGCAAGAAAATAGGATTGGTCTTTTATTGAAATAGATTTTGCTATCACTTTTTTTGAGCCAATCTCTTCAACCCTTGCATAATGACCTGTAGCCACAAAGTTGCAGTTTAGCTCTTTAGCCTTATCATATAGAAGTTTAAATTTTACCTTTCTATTGCAGAACAGACATGGACTTGGCGTTTTTGCATCTAAATAGCTTCTAAAAAAGTAATCGACAATTGTTTTCTTAAAATAATCAGAATAGTCAAACAGGTGCCACTCTATATCTAAGCTTTCTGCTGTGAGCTTTGCATCTTTGATAGACGATTCGTTATCATACAGCTTAAGAGTTATACCAACAACTTCATACCCTTCTTCCTTTAGAAGATAAGCAGCAACAGCAGAATCAACGCCGCCACTCAAACCAACAAGCACTCTCATGCTTGGATGATACAATTTTTAAACCCTTTCAACAAACAAAAGTTGCAAATGTTTCAAGTCGTGAAATAAAATCTTTCAAAGCATGAAATAGATTCAAGTAATTAACCTTGCATCGGTTTCTGTTTTTGTTAAAATGCTCGGCATGAAAAGAAAAGTCTTTTTATCTGTTATGCTATTTGCCTTTATCGGAAGTTTCTCATTTGCAGGGAGTGTATGTGATAGAGTTAGCCTTAGCAAAATTATGCCTTATATGCCGGCAGATTATAGAGTCATTCACAAAAAACCACTAAAAAACACAAACCTGTGTGATATGCTTATTGAAGTCAATGGCAAACTGTTCACAGTGTATGCAAACGAAAAAATAGCCATCGTAGGAACACTGTTCAAAAATGGTTCTAATATTAGCTCGCAAGAGATAAACAGATATTTGCAAAGCCAGTTCTCAAAAAACTTTAAATTGTATGGCAACAAACTAAAAGAGTTAGCCATAAGCACATACAAGCCATCAAAAAAGACAAGAAGGTTTGTTTATCTTGTGTGCGACCCGAACAATAGGGCTTGTGAATTTCTAAAGAGAGATTTAATAGACTTTGCCAAAAAGAGCGGGTTTGGAATAAAGTTAATTTTAGTCGGCATAAGTCAAGATGCTCAAAATAAGATAGAGCGTTTTATCTGCAACAACAAGAGTTTTAAGGATTACACAGAGAGCAATTACGGAAAAGATATCTCTTGCAAAAGGGCAAAAAGATACATTTCAGAAAGCAATAGGCTCATATTTGAAGAGCTAAAGATAAATAGTTTGCCCACATTCATAACCCAGAATGGAAGGTATCAGGCAGGCTCAAACTTAAACACGCTAAAAAACATACTCAAATAGGAAAATCAATGAAAAAAGAAGGATACATATATGCAATACTTGCAACAGCAGCAATGGGAAGTCTGGGTGTTTTTGTAAATTACACAACTGTAAACCCTTTCACCTTAACATTTTTAAGACTATTCATACCGGCTATTCTGCTTACGGCCTTTTTCATTGCAAAGGGCGTGAAGTTTGAAAGAATCACTCTTCCTACTATAGTTGCAGGCATATTTTTATCTCTAACCATCATCTTTTACATCTTCTCAATTAGAAAAACAACCATGTCTCTGTCTGTCTTTCTTCTCTATTTAGGGCCTGCAATAGCGGCTCTGTTTGCCTTTATCTTACTTAAAGAGCCACTAACAAAAGCTGATTTCTTATCCCTTGTTCTTGCCATGATAGGCCTTCTTTTAATACTCAGATTCAAGATAGAGTTAAAGATGATTGGTAATTCCCTATTTGGCATACTTTCTGGTATCTCATACGGCCTTTTAATCGTAGCAAACAGAGCAGCAAAACAGACAAATACGCAGTTGTCCAGTCTGTATCAGTTTGCAATAGGCTCTCTGTTTGTCTTTCCGCTTTTTATGTTTTCAAAACCCGATTTAAACAAGATAGAAAGCGAGTTCGCAATGATATTCTCTATGGCTATAGTCTGTGGGTTTTTAGGAATAACGCTTATGATTGCTGCCATAAAAAGATTAAGGGCGATAGAATACGGCGTTCTTGCATATTTGGAGATTCTCTTTGCTGTTATCTTTGGATTTATTTTCTTTAAAGACACACCCGATTTTTATAAACTAACAGGTGGTGCTTTCATTGTTGCTGGTGGCTTTGTTCAAACACTAAAGGCAAGAAGGTGAAAAGCTATGACTCTAATTGATGCTGTGATTTTGGGAATTGTAGAAGGGCTAACGGAGTTTTTACCCATCTCATCAACCGGGCATTTAATACTTGCAAGCAAACTATTGGGTATTCCGCAGACGGATTTTACTAAAACTTTTGAGATTGTTATTCAGCTTGGAGCCATTCTGAGCGTCGTTTTTTTGTATTTTAACAGATTAAAAAAGGATTTAAATCTATGGTTTAGAATAATAGCTGCATTCATACCAACCGGTGTGGTTGGTTTTCTGCTTTACAAGATAATAAAGGAGTATCTGTTTAATTCGCATATTGTCGTGTGGTCTTTGGCCGTTGGTGGAATGCTCCTTATTCTCATAGAGAGATACTTCAAAAAACACCCAACGGATAAAACAATCGATAAACTCTCATATAAAAAAGCCGCAGCCATTGGCCTTGTTCAGTCGCTGGCTGTGATACCTGGAACGAGTCGTTCTGCAAGCAGTATAATTGGCGGTATGTTTATGGGATTATCGAGAAAAGAAGCTGTTGAGTTTTCTTTCTTGCTTGCTATACCAACGATGTTTGCAGCAACGGGTTATGATATATACAAAAGTGGATTCTATATAACTGCATCTCAGTGGCATCTAATAGCCGTTGGGTTTGTTGTTTCGTTCTTTTCTGCTTTAGTGGCCGTGAAGACATTTATAAGTTTTGTAAGCAGATATACGCTTGAAGTTTTTGGATTTTACAGGATTTTGATAGCTATAGCGTTTTTGATGATAAAGTAAAAAGGAGGTATTAAGGTGAACTTTGAAGAATTCAAGAACAAAACTAAAAGGATCGCAGTTATTGGACTTGGTTATGTTGGCATGCCACTTCTCTATCATCTTTCAAAATATTTCAACTGTATAGGTTTTGATATAAAAAAGGATAGAGTCGAAGAGTTAAAAAAAGGCATAGATTCAACAGGTGAGCTTGAAGGTGTGAACTTCTTAGAGAACAACATAGAGTTTTCTTATGATGAAACCATACTTGATGAAGCAAACCTGTTTATTGTTGCTGTTCCAACACCGATTGACGAACATAAACTGCCCAATTTAAAACCACTGCTCTCTGCAACGCAGACGGTTGCAAGGCATTTAAAAAAGGGCGATGTTGTGGTTTATGAGTCAACCGTCTATCCAACAGCAACGAATAAAGAGTGTGTTCCCATTCTTGAAGATATCTCGTCTTTGAAGGCATGTGAAGACTTCTTTGTCGGATACTCACCAGAAAGGATAAACCCTGGCGACAAGGTTCACACGCCAGACAAAATCACAAAGGTTGTAAGCGGCTGCAATAGAGAAACTGCGCAATTTTTGGCAAAGATTTATGGTGCAATAAATAACGACAACATATTTATCGCAGAGTCCATAGAGACAGCAGAAGCAGCCAAAGTCATAGAGAACACGCAGAGAGATTTAAACATTGCCTTAATGAACGAGCTCTCAAAGATATTCAACATAATGGGTATAAACACATACGCAGTGCTTGAAGCGGCAAAAACAAAGTGGAATTTCTTGGCTTTTGAGCCAGGTCTTGTCGGTGGACACTGTATAGGCGTTGACCCTTACTATCTAACTTACAAAGCCCAAGAGATAGGCTATCACCCAGAAGTGATTTTGGCAGGAAGAAGAATAAACGACTCAATGGGCGAGTATGTGGCAAAAGAGTCTATAAAAAGGCTTATAAAAAACGGAAAAACGATTCTTGGTGCAAAGGCTCTGCTTCTGGGCATAACCTTCAAGGAGAATGTGCCGGATATAAGAAACAGCAGAGTTGTTGATGTGTATAGGGAACTTGAAGAGTTTGGCGTTGATGTTGATGTATTTGACCCACTTGCAGACAGAGAAGAAGTAAAAGAAGAGTACTCTATCGAGTTGAAGAGTAAAAAAGAGCTAAAGGATTCTTACGACCTTGTTATACTTGCAGTCAAACATAAGGCATTCTTGGAAGATATAGACAAGCTCATTGGGTATCTTGACAAAGATGGTGTTTTTGTTGACATTAAGGGCGTTGTTGATAAAAATAAGCTAAACGGAAAAACCTATTGGAGCCTTTAAGATGGAGAACTTTGAAGAAGCTTTAAAGAGATTGGAAGAGATAGCAAAGAGACTTGAAAATGAAGAGATTATGCTTGACGAAGCGATAAAATTATACGAAGAAGGCATGAAGTTGGTTGATTTCTGCTCAAAGAAGCTTCAGGAAGCAGAAAACAGAATAAAGATTATAACAGGCATAAAAAACGGCCAATTAGAGACAGAGGATTTCACAGATGAAGCTTAACCTTTTCAAAGAGATGGTTGACGACTTTATAGAAAAACTATCCCAACAGAAGAGATTTCCAGATATCTTTAGGGAAGCTTTATTCTACACACCCAAAAGTGGCGGCAAGAGAATAAGGGCTATGCTCGTTTTGACAGCCGCTGAGATGTTTAATGCAGATATTCAAAAAGCGGTTCATATTGCTGCAGCGATTGAGCTTATGCATGCTTACTCTTTAATCCATGATGACTTACCCGTTATGGACAACGACGATTTTAGGCGTGGCAAACCTGCAAATCATAAGGTCTTCGGTGAAGATTTGGCTCTTCTTGCAGGAGACGGGCTAAACACATACACATTCAGCGTGATTGCAAACTCGCCTTTGGACGAGAGAAAAAAGATAGAGATAATAAGCTGGATATCGAATAACGCTGGTATAGGCGGCATGGTTGTTGGTCAGGTTGTTGATGTTTTAACGGCAAGAGAAAGAATAGAAAAGCACTCACCAAAGATGCTTGTTAATTTTATACATAAGCACAAAACGGCAAAACTTATTCAGGCAAGCGTTGTAAGTGGTGCAGTCTGCGGCAATCCAGACGAAGAAGAATTAAAAAGAATAGAGAGATACGGACTTTATGCTGGCGTTGCTTTTCAAATCATAGATGACTATTTAGATGTTGTTGGTGATGAGAAGAAACTGGGCAAAAAGAAGGTTGATGAGATAAACAATACACTGACTTATCCAAAGGTTTACGGACTGAAAAACTCATACAGATTTGCACAGAAGCTCAAAGATATGGCAATTGACGAAATAAAGGACTTAAAGGGCAGCAAACCGTTAATCGATATAGCAAAACTAATCGTGGAGCGTGATAGATGAAGTTGAATCTTAAAAGAATTACCAAAGAGACAGCCATAAACATAACAATCGACATAGATGGAACGGGCGAGTTTGAGATAAATACGGGTATCGGCTTCTTTGACCACATGCTCTCTGCTTTGTCAAAACACTCAGGCATAGATTTGCAGATAGAAGCAAAGGGCGATTTAGAAGTGGATTTTCATCATACGGTTGAAGATGTTGGCATACTGCTTGGACAGGCTTTAAAAAAATCACTCGAGCATAGGAATTTTGCACGATACGGATATGCCATAATACCGATGGATGATGCACTTGTATTATCAAGCATAGACATCTGCAACAGATTCTTCTTAAACTATGATTGCAGAATTTTTGGAAACATAGGCAACTTCGATGCAGAGCTGATTGAAGAGTTTTTTAGAGCATTTGCTTATAACTCAGGCATGGTGTTGCACATCAAACAGCTGTATGGGACAAACAAGCATCATATTGCAGAAGCAACCTTTAAATCCGTTGCAAAGAGCCTATCAATGGCAATAGCAGAAGTGCAGCAGACACCAACCACAAAAGGAACCCTATGAGAGTAGCTTTAGCCACTTTTGGCTGCAAACTAAACCAATACGAGACACAGCAGATGATACAGCAATTAACAGAAAAGGGCTTTGAAATAGGTTCGATAGACGAGCCCTGCGATTTTTATATAATCAACTCATGCGCTGTGACATCAAAGGCATCAAAAGAGTCAAGAATGCTGGCAAAGAGACTTTCAAAAATAGGCAAAGTTATATATACAGGCTGCGATAGTTATCTTGAAGAAAGACTAAAAAGTCAGTTTATACTTGTCGGGAACTCATACAAAACAAGGATTGTTGAAGTTATAGAGAGTGGCATTTCAGATATATCCGAAGATACAAAGAATTACCCGCTAAACGAGACATTGAATCAGTATTTTGAGAAAAGCAGGGCGTTTATAAAGATTCAAGAAGGCTGCAACAACCACTGCACATACTGTATAATCCCAAAATTGAGAGGGAAAGAGAGAGACAAAGACCAAAATCTAATTATCAAAGAGATAAACAACCTAAAAGAGAAATTTCCTGAGATAGTGCTTACAGGAACAAACATTGGCTCATACAAAAATTTCAAAGGGCTTTTAAAAAGGATAGACTCAATTGCGGGCGATTTTAGGATAAGGATAAGCTCGATTGAACCTATGTATGTTGACAAAGAGCTAATAGACATAATCGCATCTGGCAGATTTGCAAAGCATCTTCATATACCACTGCAGTCCGGCAGCGATAAGATTTTAAAACTCATGGGCAGGGATTATAAAACCGAAGATTATAAAAAAATAGTCGAGTATTGCCACAAAAAGGATATATTCGTCGGGACGGATGTAATTGTGGGTTTCTTTAATGAGACAGAAGAAGAGTTTGATAAAACATACAAGTTCATAGAAGAGCTGCCTTTGAGTTTTGGTCATGTGTTTAGTTATTCCAAAAGACCCTTTACGGCTGCAGCAAACATAAAAGGCTATCTGCCAAAAGGACCTACAGTAAAAGAGAGAAACAGGATTTTAAGAGAGCTTTTTGCAAAGAAAAGAAGAGAGAGTATGCTCTCTAAGGTAAGAAGTGAGTGTGAAATTGTGATTGAATCGACAAAGGTAAAGAGAAAAAACAGACAATTCTTCAAGGCTATATCAAGCTGGTATTTTCCTGTTTTAGTTGAAAAATACAAAAAGGGTGTTGTAAAGGGCATTATAGAGTCAGCTGATGACTCTTTTGCTTACTTAAAATGACAAGGATAAACACGATATCAGACAATCAGCTCATATTTTTGGGCACAGGTGGTGGCAGATTTACCGTTTTCAATCAGATAAGAAAATCCGGTGGTATCTGGTTTAAGCTAAACGGCAAACTGTTTGTTATAGACCCAGGCCCTGGTGCGCTAATTGAAGCAATAAAACACAAACTCTATCCAAATAAGCTCAGTGGCATATTTCTAAGCCACAGGCATTTAGACCATAGTGCGGATATAAATACAATAATTGAATCAATGACCGAAGGTGGACACAAAAAACGTGGTGCTGTGCTTGCACCACACGAAGCCACAGATATTGACCCTGTTATTCTGCTTTACAACAGGAAGAATTATACGCTAATCAATCAGAAGGAGTTTGAAACATACGAGATTGACGGCGTTAAAATCGAAGTTAAATGCAAGCATCATCATACAACAGAGACCTATGGTGCTGTTTTCTCTTGCAAATCTCACAGTTTTGCTTTTATTCCCGATACAGCTTATTTTGATGAACTTGCAGACTGTTATAAATCAAAGATTGTTATAATGAACACCGTTTTTTGCAAAAGAAGGGCAAACTTTAAGCATCTTGCTGCAGAAGATGTGTACAGGTTTGTTGATAAATTTAGACCTGAAAAGTTAATAATTACGCACTTTGGACTCTCGTTTTTAAAAGAAAAGCCGTGGGAAGTGGCAGAAAGGATTGCATCTGATACTGGTGTGAATGTTGTTGCTGCATACGACGGGATGGTGGTTGACTTATGATAGCCATAATTGCAAACCCTGCTGCCCATAACTTCTCTTTTGAAAAGCTTATCTGGGTAAAGAAAAGATTGGAAGAGAACAAAAAACAGGTTGATATATTCATAACAAAAAAGGCTGGCGATGGAACAGAGATTACAAAAAAGATAGATGGCATATACGATACAATCGCAGGGTTTGGTGGAGACGGTATAATAAACGAGATAATAAATGCGCCACTAAAAAAATCGGCATTGGCCGTTTTGCCTGCGGGAACGACAAATGTGCTTGCAATTGAGCTTTTTGGCTTGCCAAACCTTAAAACAGCGACAGAGTCTCTGATAAACGGCAAAAAAGAGAAGGCATACTTAGGCAAAATCAACCAAAGAAGATTTATACTGATGGCAGGTGCAGGTTTTGATGCAGAAAGTGTCTATCATGTTAATCCGAAGATAAAGAGATTTTCAGGCAAGCTTGCATATATTTTGGGTGGCATAAAGGCTTTTTTAGAAGAAGACTCAGAATGTTTCAAGCTAAAAATAGATGATAAAGAGTATTTAGTCTTGTGGGCTATTGTCTCAAAGATAAAGCATTATGCAGGAAGGTTTAAAATTTCAAAGAGTGTTGATTTAAAAGAGCCAAAGTTTGAACTCTTCTTCTGCGAATGCAAAAACAGAAAACTCCTTTTGCCTTACTGTAATGCCGCTTTGTTTAGCGGCATGCACAACTATACAAACCTTTCCTTTATTCACAAGGTAATAACAAACAAAGAGATAACTATAAAAGGTACGAAAATTCAGATAGATGGAGATTACTTTCCGCAAAGCGAAGCTGTTATAACAGTTGCAGAGAGTATTGAACTTGTAAGATGAAAAACGACATTCGTCTGTTTGACTATGTAAACATAGGGTTTTACCTGTTTATGTTTTTTATCGTCGTGATAAACTATTCTAAAATCCCAAACCCTATGCCGATTCTATTTATGTACGCTGCAATCATAGCATCAACGCTGTTTTTGATTTACAACGAGAATACAAACCGTTTCTTTAGGCTCATGCGTTATTTCTATCCTTATTTTTTCATAGGCTTTGTATTTGAGTCGTTGGGCTTTATTGTGCCGTTTATTAACCCAAAAAACAAGGATTATATCCTAATTCATATAGACAGACTTATTCTTGGCACAGATGCAGCTAAGCTGTTTAATTTTCTTAATGTTAAAGGCATCGTTGATTATCTTCAGGTTTCATATCTTGCCTATTACTTTCTGCCATTTTTCATCATCTATTATCTTTACAAGAAAAAGGAGATTAAAAAGCTAAGCTTCACGCTGTTTGCTTTATCTGTTGGATATTATATATCCTATCTCGGATACATAATTCTACCTGCCATAGGGCCGCGATACAGTCTTGCTTATCTTGAGAGTATGCCGCTGCATGGTGGCGTTATATTCAACTTTGTCCATCCGCTTCTAAACTCACTTGAACATATAAAACAGGACTGTTTTCCTAGCGGACATACGGAGATTTCCCTGCTTGTTGTTATGCTGTTTTGGAATGAGAATAGAAAAATAGCCTTAGTTCTTCTTCCTGTGGTTCTCTCACTTATACTTGCAACGGTTGTTCTCAGATACCACTATTTAACCGATGTGATAGCTGGTATCATTGTGGCGTTTTTGGTCTATTACTTTTCAAAGGCTATATTCTTTCCAAAGAGAAGACACGCTTAGCGTTTTCAAAGCCTATCTCTGCTATCTTCTCTGCATCCAAATCTAAAATTTCAGCCATTTTTTCTATCACATAGGCAATATAGAGCGGTTCGTTTCGTTTTCCCCTTTTTGGAACTGGAGCAAGAAATGGCGCATCTGTTTCAAAGACAACAAACTCAAGCGGAACATCCTTTATTACATCCTTTAGGTGAGAGTTTTTGAATGTCAAAACCCCACCTATGCCGAAGTAAAGGCCTAAGTCAAGTCCAAGTTTTAAAAGCTTCTCACTTCCAGAAAAACAGTGTATTACGCCTTTGACATCCTTTCTTGAGATTAAAATATCAACAAGGTCATCATCTGCGTCTCTGCAGTGTATTGAGACAGGATAGTTTTTCTCAATCGCAAGCTCAACAAAGTTTGCAAACACATCTCTCTGTATGTCTTTTGGCGAGTGCTCATAGTAATAGTCAAGGCCTATCTCGCCAACGCCAACGCACTTTTCGTTGTTCAAATGTTTAACTGCTTCGTCGTATGTCTTCTGATTGGTTGTTTTTGCATCGTGTGGATGAATGCCAACCATATAGTAAATCGGCTCATACTTTTCGCTTAACTCTTTCTCCTTTTCGAAATCTTCAACAACGGTTGCAGGGACAAGAATCGCTTTTACACCGTTTTCCGATGAGCGCTTTATCACTTCATCCCTGTCTTTATCGAACTGTTCCATATCGATGTGGCAGTGCGTATCGATTATCTTATACATGCCTAAGCTCCCTTAAACACCTGCTCCTTATGGTTGATACATCTTCAAAATCTCTGATAAGCTTACCGTTTCTTATGTAATACTCAAGCGCATCTTCCATAGTGCCACCGCACTCGCACTCTATAGACTGTGTGGTAAAAGGCACAATTTTGCTTTTAAAACACTTATTGCACTTAAGAAGACTCTTAGAACCAGAATTTTTGCCCTTCTTTGCTATCGGTTTGCCTTCTATTTCAACAATATCCAACGAGAAATCTATCGTCGTTGCAGAACTTATGCTTGTGCCAACTCCAAAACCGTCAGCAACATCAACAAGCTCTGCAACGCTGTTCTCATCCAGTCCGCCACTTACGAATAGCTGGACATGTTTTAGGCCTCTTACATCAAGCTCCCATCTTAACTCTTCAAGAATCTTTTTCATGTTGCCTCTTCTTGATGATGGTGTGTCGAGCCTAACGCCTGAGAGTCTCTTTTTCAATGCTTCTGCAACCCTTATTGTTTCAAACTTCTCATCGCCAAATGTGTCTATCAGAACAATTCTTGGCACATCCGTATCAACAACTTCATCAAAGTATTGAGCAGCTTTTAGTGTATCACCAACAAGCAAAACCAGAGAGTGTGGCATCGTGCCTGATGCCTTAATGCCAAGCTTATCTGCTGCAGCAACAGTCGAAAACCCATTACACCCACCGATATATGCTGCCCTTTCTATCGCTATAGCAACAGCAGGATGCATTCTTCTTGCGCCAAAGGACAAGACGGTTTTATCTTTTGCTGCCTTTCTTACCCTTGCAGCTTTGGTTGCAACGCCAGACTCCTGACATAGAAAGCCCAATATAGCCGTCTCAAGCACTGCAAACTCAGAGTATTTGCCTTCTATCTCAATGACTGGTTCGTTCTCTCTAAATATGCTTCCTTCTGGAATTGCCCTTACGCTGACACTCTTGCCTTCAAGCAGTTCAAGCACTTCCTGAAGACCGCAGAATACAGCCCATGAGTAATCTTTCGGCAAACCCTTAACACTGATTTCTGCCTTTACAGCCTTGTCTAAGTTCTTTGCTTCTATTACTTCAATCGCCCTTTCGAAGTAAATATCGGTAATCTTGCCCTTTTTTATCAGCTCTTCATCGGCTATAAACATTTGACTTCTCCTTTTATGTTAATTTTACATTGAGCACATTCTTGAATTGGGCTATAGCACATCTTCTTGACTCTTCATCTAAAGCGGATACGCAGTTTAGTGGTATCTCGACCTGATAGCCCCTAAGCACAGCGCTTGATGCGGTATAGAGTATGCAGATGTTTATCACACATCCCGTTATAATCAGATGGTCAACGCCCAGCTGCTTCAATAAGTCATCAAGGTTTGTTCTGTAAAAACCGTCGTATGTTGTCTTCTCAACAATAAAATCTGACTCTTTCGGTTTTAACTCATCAACAATTTGAGCACCTTCCGTTCCTTTTACACAATGCTTCGGCCAGATTTTAAACTCCCTATCATCCGGCAGATGGGAATCACACACATATATTATTGGCGTATTGTTTTTTCTCTCTTTTTCCAACAGCTCTTTTATGTTGGGTATTATCTTTCTGTTCTCTTCTACCTTCAGTGGTGCATTATCAAGTGTAAAATCGTTGAGCATGTCAACAACCAGAATAGCTTTTTTCATTTTTGCACCCCCTTTCTTGGCGAAAAAGATTACTATCAAATATAGTCAAAATCAAGTGTATATACGCTCGCCAAATATAGCCCTGCCAATCCTGATAAGGTTTGCACCTTCTTCTATGGCAACTTTATACGAATCCGTCATACCCATAGAGAGTGTGTTTAACTCTATTCCAAGAGCGTTTTTTAGCTCATCAAACAGCTCTTTTGTTAACTTGAAATATTTTCTTAAACCTTCAGGCTCAATAGCTGGACCCATTGTCATTAAACCATCTATCTTTACATTCTCAAATATGGCTATCCTTTTTGCAAACCCGATGACATCACCAGGCATAATACCGCTTTTTTGCGGCTCTTCGGCTGAGTTAACTTCAATCAGAACAGGCATTACTTTATTTAAAGCTTTTAACTTCTCATCAAGAGCTTTTGCAAACTCATAATCATCTATCGTCTCAATCATGTCTATAACATGCAAAAACTTTGGTTTTAGAAGGTCGTGCTTCTGTGTTTTGCAGCTGCCTATGAAGTGCCACTCTGCTTTTAATGAAACACTCCAATATGTGTTTTTAAAATCCTTCATGTAATTTTGACCTATTATCGTTATACCCGATTCAATAGCTTCTTCTATCTCTTCTGCTGTTTTTGTTTTAGCTGCTGCTTCGACTTTTACGCTCTTGGGTATCTCTTTTAAAATCCTTTCAACATTCTCCTTGATGGACATAATTTCACTCCTTTTTTGGGCAATATTATACCCTTGACCCTGCTTTTTCAATGGATAATTTCACAACAAATCCTTTTTACATATTGACTTTGCAAATCTTAGGTGATATTTGTTTTTTTCAATTAAAGCAGTGGGAGGTAAGCCTTGAGTGTATTCAAAGTAAACAAAACCATAGACGAAATAAACAAAAAGATTGAAAACGGTGAAGCTGTCGTCGTAAATGCCGAAGAGATGATAGATATCGTAAGAAAGGAAGGCGTAATAGAAGCAGCGAAAAAGGTTGATGTGGTAACAACTGGCACTTTTGGGACAATGTGTTCAAGCGGAGCATTAATAAACTTCGGACATACCACACCCAAGATAAAAGCAGCCAAAGTGTGGCTGAACGATGTTGAAGCATACGGTGCCGTTGCTGCTGTTGACTGCTTCTTAGGTGCAACATCGGTAAGAAAAGACGACCCGCTAAATGCCGTTCATCCGGGCAGGTTTGAGTATGGCGGCGGTCATGTAATAGAAGATTTAATAGCAGGTAAAAGGGTTAAACTTGTCGCAGAAGGATACGGAACGGATTGTTATCCTGCAAAACACATAGAGATGGAGATAACTATAAACGACTTAAAACAGGCAACACTTCTAAACCCAAGAAATGCTTATCAGAATTACTCTGTTGCTGTTAACTCAACAGACCACACAATTTATACATACATGGGCGTTTTAAAACCAAGATTGGCAAATGCGACATACTCATCGGCCGGACAGTTATCTCCATTAATGAACGACCCGTTTTATCTAACCATAGGCATTGGAACTCGAATATTTTTAGGCGGTGGCATTGGTTATGTAATCTGGCACGGCACACAGCATAATCCAAACGAAGAGAGAAACGAAAGAGGCATTCCAAAAACAGGCGCCGGTGCATTAGCGGTAATGGGTGATATGAAACAGATGAGCCCAGATTTTGTAAAAGGTGCATCAATTTTGGGATATGGATGCTCTTTGAGTGTTGGAGTTGGAGTTGCAATACCCATTTTGAACGAAGAGATGGCATTTTTCACTTCTGTTAGCGATGAAGAGATTGACGCCTATATATTCGACTATGGACACGACTATCCGTTAAAAATAGACAACAACTATGGCCTTACAAATTACAAAGAGTTAAGAAGCGGATATATAACCGTAAAGGGCAAAAAGATACCAGCATCGCCACTGTCAAGCTATTCAGGTGCTATGAAGATAGCAGAGACACTGAAACAGTGGATTTATGACAAAAAGTTCTATTTAACAAAACCAAGCGAACTTCTGCCACAATCGAAGGATTATGAACCTTTGAAATATTTGAAGAGATATGAGAAGAATCTATAGAAACTCATTTGATACAGAAGGCTTCTGCGCCTTCGAAGTATCATACAAATACAGCAACCTGTTCATAAAAAGCTGCAGCGACAATAGATTTGAGATTTTTGAGCTTTTAAAAAAGTTAATCGAACAGCTTGAGTCGTATATATCCAAAAGAAAGGAGTTTTTAACATCTCTAAAACCTATAAAAACAGACAGAAAAGCACCGAAAATAGCCAATATCATGATTGAAGCAGCAAAAAGGGCAGATGTTGGGCCTATGGCTGCTGTTGCTGGAGCTATAGCTGAAGAGATAGGCAGATACATACTGAAAAACTGTCAAGAGTGCGTAATAGAAAATGGTGGAGATTTATTCTTAAAACTAAACAGACCCGCAAGGATAGGGATATACACCAACAACCCGCTGTTTAAAGATTACATAACATTTAGCGTAAACCTAAACAATCAGGCTTTTGGCGTCTGTGCGTCCAGCTCAAAGATAGGTCCATCATTAAGCAAAGGCAAAGCAGACCTTTCCGTTATCATTGACAAGAACACGGCGTTTGCCGATGCAATGGCAACGGCTACAGCAAACATGATAAAAGAAACAAGCGACATAGAAAAAGCAATAAACTTTGCCAAAAGCAAGGGCGTAATAGGATGCCTATTCATAAAAGATGAGAAATTGGGTATCTGGGGAAATTTAAAACTTATCAGCTAAAAAAGGAGGCAAAATGTTCTCAAAAAAGGTCGTTTTGAGATTTCCAAAAGAGATAGCAGACAAACCATTGGTGTCAGATATATGCAAAAAATATGACTTAACATTCAACATAATGAGAGCAAATATATTTCCAAGAAGGGAAGGCATACTGACACTTGAGATAATAGGAAGCAAAGAAGATTTTTCAAAAGGCATAGATTATTTGAAAGAGAATGGTGTCTCTATAAGCTTTGTCGAAGAGAGTATCCAAAGAGACGAAGAAAAGTGTTATCATTGTGGATTCTGTGTTGCAGTCTGTCCAACAGAAGCTCTAACCATAGAAGATAGAAAAACAATGAGAGTGGAACTTTACAAGGATAGATGCATAGCGTGTGGATACTGTGTTAAAGTGTGTCCTGTTAAGGCTATGAGTCTGCCTGATGAATTCTAATATCTCCAATCGATAATGTTGTAAGTGATGCCTGCCTTTGCAGGTTTAATGCCTTTGATATTTTTGTTTACTGCAACGATGGAAGTCGGATAATAAAGAAAAATATACGGGTATTGATGCACAATTAAATCGTTTATCTTCTCATAGATTTTTTGAGATTTCTTTTTATCAAATGTCCTTCTTGCAAGTTCAATCAGCTTATCAACCCTCTTATCTCTAAATCCAACAAAATTAAAACCGCCCTTAAAATCGCTCTTTGAGTCCCAGATTGAATACATATCCGGGTCTGCTCCAAGCTGCCATCCCAAAATAATAGCATCAAAGTGTCTCTCGTTTACAAAGTTTAAAAATGCCTGCCATTCAAGTATCCTTATCTTCATCTCTATGCCTATGCGACGCAAATACTCTTGAATCATAATAGCAGCATATTTTCTCTCACCGTTGCCTTCGTTTGTATAGACAGTAAAGCTAAACTTATGCCCATTCTTATACAAAAAACCATCTTCAGCTTTATGCCAGCCAGCTTCTTTCAACAACTTCAATGCACCTTTTGGGTCATAATGACACACGGTTTTTGGATAAAAATATGGCGAACTTCGTGGGTAGATGCTATCTGCAACTTTACCAAAATTAAACAGAATAGCCTTTTTTATCTCTTCTCTATTTATTGCCATACAGATAGCTTTTCTTATGCGTATATCTTTAAACAGCTTATCCCTCAGATTAAATGCCAAGTATGTGTATGCACTCGAAGGTTCAAAATAGACCTTATACCTTTTTGCGAACCTTTTACCCTTAAACTCATACTCATACTGTAATGGTGTCAAAGAGAGCATATCAAGCCCACCATTTTCAAGCTCAAGCAAAGCAGTGGTCTGATCTGGTATTATGCGATAGATGATTTTGCTAATGTATGGCTTGTGAATAAAGTAATCTTTAAAGGCATCAAGTGTTATATACTGACCATCTTTCCACTGTCTCAATATATAAGGACCTGTTCCAATAGGTTTTCTGTTAAACTCACAGGTCGCTATGTTTTTCGTATTTTTAAGCAGATGCTCTGGAACTATTCCCATCATCCAAGAGTATAAAGCAGGCTTAAAAGGGTATGGGTATTCAACCACAACAGTGTAATTATCAGGTGCATAAATCCTTTTTATCAGTTTATATTTGCCTGCGTATGGTGTTGGCGTGTTGGGATTGGTAATAAGCTTGTATGTAAATATCACATCTTTTGCCGTAAAAGGAACACCATCCTGCCAAAAAACATTACGCCTTAGATGAAAAACAATCCTTCTGCCACCATCCTTAATTTCATAGTTTTTGGCTAAATCACCAACAATACGCATATCTTTATTTAGCTTTAAAAGTCCATTAAACACATACGACGATATCTCTGCACTGGATGAGTCGATAGCCAAAAACGGTATAAAGCGCTTAGGGTTTGCACCTAAGGAGAAATATATGGTTTTAGCTAAAGAGACATGTGATAAAAAAACAAAAACAACTAAGAGTAATACTCTTCTCATTTACTTAGTTATGGGCTTTGCCGAAGATGGCAAACTTGGAGCCTGCGTTTGCGTCGCTGGTGTTGAAGGAACCATCGAAGATGTATTCGATTTATAGACCATGTAAGATATGCCTATGGAATTAAGCATAAATAAAAACGCTAAAACCCAAGTGATTTTAGCAAGCAAGCTCATGGCTCCTGTTGGGCCAAATAGTGTATCTGCAGCACCAGCGCCAAACGACACACCCATCTCAGCACCTTTGCCCTTCTGAATAAGAATCAAACCTACAAGTATAAAACCCAAAATTACCTGAACAACAACAAGAAGCGAAAGCATCTATTTCCCTCCCTTTACCTTATCAAACTCTTCTGCTATTTTTGAGAACTTCCCAGCATCAAGACTTGCAGAACCAACCAAAAATCCGTCAACATCTTCAATCTCTGCAAGCTCTTTTGCGTTTGTATCCTTCACACTGCCACCGTAAAGTATAGAAACATCACCCACCATTTCTCTTATAAATTTATGCATTTCGGTTATAGTTTTGTTATCCGCTGCAACACCCGTGCCTATAGCCCAAACAGGCTCATAAGCTACAACAACTTTATCAAGGTCAACACCATCTAAGGCAGAGACAATCTGTCTTTCAACTATATCAAAAGCCTTGCCATTATTTCTCTCACTTAATGTCTCACCAACACAGACAATTGGCTTTAGCTCATGTTCTATAGCACTTACAACCTTCTTATGTATATCGACATCGTTCTCACCGAATATATGCCTTCTCTCTGAATGACCCAAAATCACATACTCACATCCAACACCTCTAATCATTATAGGCGAGACTTCTCCTGTAAACGCACCTTCTTCTTTAAAGCACATATTCTGAGCACCAAGCTTTATCTGTGAGTTTAGGAATATCCCGCTCAACCTATCCAAAAACACAAACGACGGACAGACTATAATCTCTGAGTCGGACTTAACCTTTTCAACCATCTGCCTTGCAACTTCAACAGCTCTCTCCATATCGAAGTGCATCTTCCAGTTAGCAGCTATTATACTTCTTCTCATTGTTTCTTCTCCAAAACTTCCACAGCTGGCAGGGTTTTACCTTCAAGCAGCTTCAGAGATGCCCCGCCACCTGTTGAGATATAGCTCATATTATCACTTTCACCAGCTCTTTCAACTGCATCTGCCGTATCGCCACCACCAACAACCTTTAAGGCGTTTAAACTCCCTATTATCTGAGCTATCCTGTTTGTTCCGTGTGCAAATGCCTTAACTTCAAAAACTCCCATAGGTCCATTCCAGACAACAACCTTTGCATCTGACAATACTTCCCTAAACAGCTCAATTGATGCAGGACCTATATCAAGGCCCATCATACCCTTTGGTATCTCCTGATACGGCTTTATAACATAGCCGCTCTCATCTTCTGGTGAAGTTGAACAGACAAAATCGACAGGCAGATATAACTTTACCCCTTTTCTGCCTGCTTCATCCATCACCCTTTTTGCTTCGTCAATCAACTCTTCTTCAACAAGGCTATTGCCCGTTTTATAACCCAAAGCCCTTAAGAATGTAAATGCTTGAGCACCACCTATTATAATCTTATCTGCCCTGTTTAAAAGGTTGAGCAAGCAGTCCAACTTACCAGAAATTTTTGCTCCACCGATTACTGCAACAAACGGCTTCTCTTCAATGGTAAATATCTTGTCGAAGTATTCAAGCTCTTTCTTAAGCAAGAACCCTATAGCAGCTATCTCGGAAATCTCAGCTAAAGCATAGACGGATGCGTGTTTTCTATGGCAAACACCAAAGGCATCATTTACATACACATCAAACAGCTCTTTGAGTTTTAAAGCAAACTCCTTTGAGTTCTTCTCTTCTCCTTCCCAAAATCTCAAATTCTCAAGGAGTGCAACATCACCATCTTTTAAAGCTTCAAGTTTGGCTTTGTCTTCTGGATTTTCAAAATCTTCAATAAACAATACAGGCTTGCCCAATATTGTTGCAAGCCTTTTTGCCACAGGCTTTAGAGAGTACTTAGGGTTTCTTTTGCCTTTTGGCCTTCCAAGATGGCTTGCAAGTATAACTTTTGCCTTATTGTCTATGGCATATTGAATCGTAGGTAGAGCAGCCCTTATACGGTTATCGTCCGTTATATTACCGTTTTCATCCATTGGCACATTGAAGTCGCATCGTATAAAAACCCTTTTGCCTGTTATGTCTATCTCGTTTATCACTTTCATTTTAAAACCCCTCTTTTGCTATCCTTAGAACAAGGTCTCTAAGCCTTGAAGAGTATCCCCACTCATTGTCATACCAAGAGAGCACCTTAATAAGCGTTCCATCAATAACCATCGTCTCAAGACTGTCAAATATGCTCGAATATGGATTGCCATTCAAATCCTTTGATACAACAGGCTCATCAATATACTCAACGATACCCTTCATATTTGTCTCTGATGCCTTTTTAACGGCTTCGTTTACCTCTTCGATGCTCGTCTTCTTCTCGACTTCAACAACAAGGTCAACTATAGAGACATTGGAAGTCGGAACCCTAATAGATATTCCATCAAGCTTACCTTTCAAGGATGGCACAACAATGCCAACGGCTATTGCAGCACCTGTTGTTGTGGGTATGATATTCTCTGCTGCTGCACGAGCCCTTCTTAAATCCTTATGCGGCAAATCCAAAATTCTCTGGTCGTTTGTATATGAGTGAACTGTTGTCATAAAACCATGGATAATGGTGAAGCTATCGTGCAAAATTTTAGCTATCGGAGCAACGCAGTTTGTTGTGCAAGATGCATTTGAGATAACATTATTGCCTTTAAAATCAAATCCTTCATCGTTCACACCAAGAACAACTGTTGGCACATCTCCACCTTTAGCCGGTGCACTTATCACAACCTTTTTTGCTCCAGCCTTAAGGTGAAGCTCGGCTTTATCTTTAGTCCTAAATCTTCCCGTTGACTCTATAACTAAATCAACACCCAAATCCTTCCACGGCAGATTGGCAGGGTTTGTCTCTGCGTAAACCTTTATTCTCTTTCCATCAAAAATAATCTCATCATCTTCAGACTTTATCTCGTGTTCCCTTAACACACCGTGAACCGAATCGTATTTCAAAAGATGGGCAAGTGTATGAGCATCTGTTAAATCGTTTATTGCAACTATATCTATATCGTCATAGCCTATTGCAGTTCTAAAAAAGGCTCTTCCTATCCTTCCAAAACCATTGATAGCAATCTTTATAGCCATGCTTACCCCCTACCGTAAATTTTGACCCAAGTATATACACAATTCTCCATTTTTTTCAAGCAATATAGGAAAAGATGTGCAAAAATTATTGAATGTTTTGCCATAATAGTTATACTTCAAAAGAAAACGATTTTCAAGGGGGAAGTGATGGAGACATCAAAATACAGAATAACCCAAATAAGCGTCTTTATAGAAAATAAAAAGGGCAGATTCTACAACACAACAAGGGTTTTAAAAGAAGCAGGTGTCAATATTAGAGCTATGAGCCTTGCAGACACGATGGACTTTGGTATTTTAAGATTCGTGGTTGACAAACCAAGCGAAGCATTTGAAGCCTTACAGGAAGCAAACTTTATAGTAAAGACAAACCCTGTCATAGCTGTTGCCATAAGTGATAAGGTTGGCGGTTTGAGTGATTTATTAAAACTTATAAGCGACTTGGACTTAAACATAGAGTACATGTACACATTTGTAAATAACTTAGACAACAAAGCCGTTATGCTGTTTAAGTTTGAAGAGATAGACGAAGCCATAGAGAAGCTTCTAAAAGCAGGTGCAGAGCTACTTGATGAAGAATACTTCGAAAGGATTTAGGGGGAGTGATGTTCTGGGAAAAAGAAAAGGAAACTATGGATAGAAAAAGCATAGAAGAGTTGCAGGTTGAACTTTTAAGGGAAAAGATAGAATACGCCTACAAGAATGTGCCGTTTTATAGAAAGAAGTTTGAAGAAGCAGGTATAACCAAAGAGTCAATAAAATCTATAGAAGACATAAGAAAACTGCCATTTACAACAAAGATAGATTTCAGAGACAACTATCCGTTTGGGCTTTTAGCTCGCCCAATGAAGGAAATAGTAAGAATTCACTCATCAAGCGGCACAACAGGAAAACCAACCGTTGTTGCATACACACGAAAGGATATAGAAACATGGAGTAATTTAGTTGCAAGGATAGCTGCAGCAGCTGGAGTAAACGACGAAGATATTGTCCAGATAGCCTTTGGATACGGTCTATTTACTGGTGGTTTTGGCCTTCATTATGGACTTGAAAAGATTGGTGCAGCCATTATACCTGCATCAAGCGGAAATACAAAGAGACAGGTAATGATAATGCAGGATTACGGCGCAACGGTGCTTGTCTGCACACCAAGTTATGCACTCTATATTGGAGAAGTTGCAAGGAAAATAGGCATAGACCCTAAGAAGGACTTAAAGCTGCGCATAGGTATGTTCGGTGCTGAACCATGGAGCGAGCAGATGCGCAAAAAGATAGAAGAAAACTTAGGCATAAAAGCCTATGACAATTATGGACTGAGCGAGATAATCGGGCCTGGTGTTGCTGGTGAGTGCGAAGCTCAGAACGGCATGCACATAGCTGAAGACCACTTCATAGCCGAAATAATCAACCCAGAAACAGGCCAACCAGCAAAAGACGGAGAATACGGCGAGCTGGTTATCACAAGCCTAACCAAAGAAGCCCTGCCGGTGTTTAGATATAGAACACGAGACATAACAAGAATAACAAAAGAACCTTGCAAATGCGGAAGAAGTTTTGCAAGAATGGACAAACCCATAGGCAGAACAGACGACATGCTCATAATAAGAGGCGTCAACATCTTCCCGAGTCAGATAGAAGAAGTTTTATTTAACATTGAAGGTATATCTCCGCATTATCAGATAATCGTTGACAGAATCAATAACCTTGATACGATAACCGTAATGGTTGAAGCAAATGCAAATCTCTTTTTCGATGAGATGAAGAAACAAAAACAGCTGCTTGACAGAATAAATGCAGAGCTAAAAACAACACTCGGCATTGAAGTTGATGTAAAACTGGTTGAGCCAAACTCAATTCAGAGGAGCGAAGGCAAGGCAAAAAGGGTAATAGACAAAAGAAAGTTTTAAGGGTGAGAAAAGATGGATAAATTATGGGCTCCATGGCGTATAGGATACATTTTATCAGATAAGAAAGAAGATGGCTGTGTCTTCTGCAATGCATTTAACTCAAAAAACGATGAAGAAAAACTCGTCCTGTTTAGGTCAAAACACTCATTCATCATTATGAATCTATATCCTTACAATGCAGGACATTTAATGGTTGTGCCAAACAGACACATAAGCAATCCAATAGAGCTAACAGAAGAAGAGCAGCTTGACATGTTTAAATTGACAAATAAATGCATAGAGATATTAAAAAAGGTGATGAACCCTGATGGCTTCAATCTCGGCATGAATCTCGGCAGGAGTGCAGGTGCTGGTATAGATGACCATATTCATATCCATATCGTCCCGCGATGGAACGGCGATACAAACTTCATGCCTATACTATCTGACACAAAAGTTATATCTGAATCCCTAAAAGAGACATACAAAAAACTTAAAGGAGTACTATAATGACTGTAATAAGGGTTATATCTATAGTTTTTGTCCTTGCCGTATTGGGGATTTTCATCATTTACAATACGCAAACCGTTAATGTCAGTTATTTGGGCATAAAGTTTGAGAACATGCCGCTTTGGCTTGTTGTGTTTATCTCCGTTTTTATAGGTATCTTTATAGGCTGGTTTTTTATGTTCATAGACGAGCTCGGACTAAAAAGAAACCTAAAAAACAAAGAGAGAGAGATAAAAGCCCTAAAAGAAGAGATAGCCCAGCTCAGACAACTAACGATAACAAAAGAGTGATGCAATGTCCGTAAATGTTGAACAGATATTTACCGCCATAATACACAGTCAAATAGCAATATTTACAGTAGGCTTATTTATAGGAGCACTTCTTGTCTATATCGCACTTATAAGCAAACAGAAAAAGGAGAACATAGACAAAAGAAAGCTCGAAAGCTATATAAAAGGTATCAATTACATCATAGAAGATGAGACAGACAAGGCAATTCAGGAGCTAACTGCAACGGCAAAGTTAGACCCTGACATGATAGACATCTATGTAAGCATAGGTAATCTCTTTAGAAAAAAAGGCGAGATAAATAGAGCCCTAATAATACACAAAAGTCTGCTTGCAAAATCCGATTTAAGTAAAGATAAGAAACTCGAGATATATCTAAATGTTGGCATAGACTACAGAAAAGCAGGGCTTTATGACAGAGCAAAAAAATACTTCAAAGATGCTCTATCGATAGACCCAAAGAATATGACAGCAAAAAGGATGCTGTATGAAGTTTATGAAGATTCGAGGGATTGGGAGAACGCTTTAGTCTGGCATAAAAGGTTTGACGGAACAGACAAGCACATACTTGCACATATTTACACAGAGCTTGGGAAAGACAAGCTAAAAGAGAACGACACAGAAGCAGCAAAAAAGAACTTTGAAAAAGCCTTAAAGGAGTATAAAGAGTGTGTTGATGCACTTCTGCATCTTGGTGATATATATTTCAATTATGGCAAATTAGAAAAAGCCTACCAGCTATGGGAGAGTGTATGCAAAATAAGGCCAGAGCTGTGCAATCTTGCTCTATCAAGAATAAAAGATGAAACAACTTTAAAAAAAGCAATCAAAAACCTTCTTTACGAACTACCAGACAACCAGTTTATTCTCTTTTTTGCAGCCGAGTCATACTTTAGCATCAATCAAGAGAAAAAAGCTCTATCTCTTTACAAAAAGCTGATAAAAAACGGCATCTCAAGTTTGTATATTTTAAAGCGATACCTTGCAAGCTCGGAAGCGGACGACAAGTTCATAAAGCTATTCTTAAGCAAAACAGATATACGCCCAATAAGATACACCTGCACAAACTGTGGTCATTCGGCTTACAAACTATCATTTAGATGCCCAAAGTGCAAAACATGGGATAAGCTCAAAGTGGAAATAGTTTAAAATGATAGAAGCACTATCAGGAATCTTAAGGGAAAAATCAAACCTAAAGGCAGTAATTGATGTAAATGGAATAGAGTTTAACCTAACGATACCACTATCAACATTCGATAAGCTCCCAAACACAAACAAAAGATGCAGACTGTTTGTTGAGCTTGTAATCGGAGAAAAGAGCATAAAGCTTTATGGCTTTGCAACAAAAGAAGAGAAAAATCTGTTTAATGAGTTAAGAAAAATCTCAAAAATAGGCCCACAGACTGCAATATCCATACTCTCAAACATATCCGTTGAAGAGTTTTATGCAGCTATTCAGAAACAGGACAAAGAGTTACTTACGCAAATACCCGGCATAGGTAAAAAAACAGCTTTAAACATCATTGTTGAACTATCAAATAAGATACCAAATGATGAGCTAAATATACCTTCTGTAGTATCTGACGCTATAGAGACGCTTATATCCTTAGGCTTTTCCAAACAGGAATCCGAAAAAACCGTAAAAGAGATATACTCAAAAGATAATTCCGTAAAACTCGAAGATTTAATAAAAGAGTCGCTAAAATCCATAGGAAAACATGGCCGTTAAGACATATACAGTCTCAGAGCTAACAAAACAGATAGATGAGCTTCTTCAGGGCAGTTTTTACGGCATTTGGGTTGAAGGTGAAGTTTCTAATGTAAGACCTTCATCAAGCGGTCATCTCTATTTTTTGCTAATCGACGAGCATGCAGCACTCAAGTGCATCATCTATAAATCACGCATAAACTGGTTCAAAGTAAAACCAAAAAATGGACTAAAGTTAAAGGTTTTTGGCCATATCTCGGTATACCTAAAGGGCGGTGAATACAGTTTAGTTGTTGAAGCAATAAAGGAGGCAGGTGAAGGCAAAAAATTTTACGACCTTGAGAAGCTAAAAAAAGAGTTCAAGGCTCTGGGTTATTTTGATAGAAAAAGGCCTATACCCGAGATACCAAAGAGAATCTTATTATTCAGCAGCATAACGGGTGCAGCAGTAAGGGACATCATTAACATAATACAAAGAAGAAGTAAGGGCGTAGAGATTTTGATTTATCCTATAACAGTTCAGGGAAATTTGGCAAAAAACAGCATTCTCAACGCATTAAAACAGGCAAACTTTATAGAAGAAGAGATAGATGTGGCCGTCTTAGCAAGAGGCGGTGGTTCAGAAGAAGACCTATGGATATTCAACGACCCAGACATAGCAAAGGCTCTGTTCAACTTAAAATTTCCAACAATAAGCGCAATAGGGCACCAGATAGATACAACACTGTGCGACTTCGTAGCAGACAAAAGAGCAGAGACACCTTCTGCCGCTGCAGAGATGCTGACAGAAAAAAGACTCGAGCTAATCGAAAGGATAAACAGAATCAGAGATTACATAACCATTCTTACACAAAAGCTCCTAAATCTAAAGGGTCAAAAACTCAAAAACTTTTCAACACAAAGAAATGCAATGCGGCTAAAAGGACTGCTTGAGAATAAAATTATTCACTTAGACAGATTGACGGATAACATAAACTCCTCAATCAAACGATTAATCATGCAGAAGGAAAGAAAAGTTGAGCAACTAAAAAACAGAATAAATCTTTTAAGTCCGCAGGAGAAATTAAGAGTATCAAAAGAGCATTTAAAACACTTTAATACAAGTATAAATCGCTCAATTCAACTTATCATAAAAAACAAACAACAGCTTTTAAAACCATACCATCAAGAGATAGAAAACAGGTTCAAACTGACGATAAAAAATAAAAGACAGAGAATTGAAATCTTAACATCAAAGATAGAAAACTTATCACCTTTATCTATTCTGAAAAAGGGTTATTCAATTACCTTTGATGAAAGTGGAAAACCTATAAGAAGCATATCTCAGATAAAAGAAGGAGACCTGATAACAACACGCTTTGGAGAAGGTGAAGCAACTTCTCTTGTCAAATCAATAAAAAATTAAAGGGGGGCTTAAAGCCCCCGTCTTTTTGTTTCTTAGTATTTTCTCTTGAGTATCTCTTTCTGAAGTGCAGCAATAGCCTTCGTCGGGTTGAGCTCCTTTGGACATGCATGGATACAGTTGAGAATTGTATGGCATCTCCAGACACCATGTATATTGTTGACAACATCAAGCCTTTCGTCAGAGCCTTCATCCCTTGTATCAAGAACAAATCTTGCAGCGTTAAGCAGGGCAGATGGTCCAAGATAGTCTGGGTCTGCCCAGTAAGATGGACAGGAGCTTGAACAACATCCGCACAATATACACTCATAAAGACCATCAAGCTTCTTTCTATCTTCAACACTCTGAAGTCTCTCTCTCAATGGTGGTGGTGTCTTCTCTATCAAGTAAGGCTTAACTGCATAGTATTTATTGAAGAAGTCATCAAAATCGCACACAAGGTCTTTTACTATAGGAAATCCGGGAAGCGGTTTAATAACAAGCACATCGCTATTGTAATCTTCTATGTGAGCCATACAAGAGACTGTGTTCATGCCGTTGATGTTCATTCCGTCAGAACCGCAGACACCTTCACGGCAGCTCCTTCTATAGCTCAAAGTGGGGTCTTGCTCCCACTTGATCTGATTCAGACCATCAAGCACCATCATACCCTTTCGGGTAATGGTTACTTCATAATCTTTATAGTAAGGAGCCTTATCCTTTTCAGGGTCATATCTGAAAATCTTAAATATCACTTTATCTCCAACATTCAATGCCATTATTTACTCCTCCTTACCTTTAGTAAACCCTCTTCTTGGGTTCAAATGTTGGTGCTGTAGCTCCCTTCATCCTAACTGGTTTATAATCAAACCTTATAGAGCCATCTTCATCAAGATAAACGAGTGTATGTTTCAGCCAGTTCTTATCATCTCTTTCTGGATAGTCTTCTCTATAATGACCGCCTCTACTCTCTGTTCTATTCAAGGCTGCCATTGTCTCTATCTTGGAAAGTGTCAACAGAGACCTTAATTCAAAGTATTCAACGAGTTCGCTATTGAAGTGCAAGCTCTTATCTGCCAATCCCATCTGATTGAATTTCTCTTGAAGCTCATCAAGTATCTTAAGCTCTTTCTTCAAGCCTTCTTCTTCTCTAAAGACCGACATGTTCTCCTGCATGGAGTCTCTCAATGGATAGAAGATATCCTGATACTTAATGTTGCCTGCAGGACCATCATAGAGTTCCTTAATTTTCTCTACAGTCTCCTTACCGAACTTCTCTGCCCAGAAGTCTTCTGCTGGTAATGGAGCTGGTGGATCTTCTTCAATTATGTATTTAGCAGCATTGAATCCAGCCTGTTTACCACTTACAACAAGGTCAATCAAGGAGTTTGTTCCAAGCCTGTTTGCACCATGCAGAGACTGGCAAGAGCATTCACCAGCTGCATAGAAGCCCGGAACTCTAACTTCTTTCTCACCATCCCAGATAACAACTTCACTCTTAACATTTGTAGGAATACCAGCCATCTGATAGTGAGCGGAAGGCTCAACAGGAATAGGCTCTTTTGTACAATCAACGCCAACAAATTTATATGCAAGCTCCCAAATTCCTGGCAATTTTTCCATAATGAAGTCTTTGCCAAGATGGTCAAGCTTAAGAAGAACATGGTCTTTTTTAGGACCAACGCCACGACCTGCCCTAACTTCAAGTGTCATTGACCTTGAAACAACATCTCTGGAAGCAAGGTCAAGAACATGCGGAGCATACTTCTTCATGAAGCGCTCGCCTTCGGAGTTAATCAAGTATCCACCTTCGCCTCTAACGCCTTCAGTAATCAGGTTTCCAACGCCGTAGATTCCTGTTGGGTGGAACTGTATGAACTCTGGGTCTTCTATAGGAATACCAGCCTTTAATGCCATGTATAAGCCGTCGCCTGTGTTGATGTGAGCGTTCGTATTTGTTCTAAAGTTTCTCAAACTTCCACCTGTTGCAAAGATAACAGCTTTCGCAAAGAACGCATGCAATCCACCGTTAACCATATCCCAAGCAAGAACACCAAATACTTTGCCTGTTTCTGGGTTTCTGAACAGCTCAAGTGCAAGATATTCAACATAGTAGCTTACATAAGGAGCTATATCTGGCCTTAAGGTTCTCTCAAAGAGAGCATGCAACATAGCATGACCAGACCTATCAGCAATTGCGCAGCTTCTGTGAGCTATTGTCTCACCGAAGTTTCTTGTCTGGCCACCAAATGCTCTCTGATAAATTGTCCCGTTTTCATTTCTTGAGAATGGAACGCCCCAGTGCTCAAGTTCATAGATTGCTAAAGGAGCGTTTTTAACGAACTCTTCTATCGCGTCCTGGTCACCAAGATAGTCAGAACCTTTTACGGTATCATACATGTGCCAAATCCAGTAATCTTCGTCCATGTTTGCAATAGCTGCTGCTATACCGCCCTGAGCAGAAACTGTGTGAGACCTTGTCGGAAAAACTTCTGTTATAACAGCTGTTTTTAACTTAGCAAGGCCAGTCTGAACAGCAGCCGCAAGACCTGCACCACCAGCACCAACTATAACAACATCAGCAACTTCGTATCTATACGAAATATTAGCCATTATTCCTAACCTCCTTTTTTAACCTTTGAATGGCAAAATAGTTATGGCTGCCAAAACCAGATAGAGAATACCAACAACCCAGAAGAAACCCTTCCAGAAAACTCTCCAGCCAGAGTGAACATAATCTTCAATATTCATAAATATGCCATTAATTCCGTGATAGAGAGCAAAAACAACGAATGTTAAATCAAACACTTTCCACAAAGGAGAAGCTAATCTCGCAGCCACATGCTGATAATCAACTGGTGCACCCGTAAAGTGCTCTATAAAGAAGTGTCCAAGTAAAAGAACAAGCAGTGCAACACCAGACACCCTTTGCAAAAGCCAGCTTAAATCGCCGCCTTTGCCCGAACCTTGATATCTATCAATAAACCCTCTCATATACATCATGACGACCTAAACCTCCCTTTTTTATACTTGCATAAGCATAGGAATTGCACCAGCCACAAACACGATCGCGAAAATTACCCAGAAAATCCATACATTACCCTGGTAATTCTCCCTCTCTGCTGCACCTGCAAAATTAACCAAGATAACCCTTAAACCGTTGATAGCATGATAACTTGCTACCAACCACAGACCAACTTCAAGCAACTTAAAAACAGGGTTCTCCAATGCTGCCATAGCCTTCTGGAATCCAGCAGGATTCTGAAGAGTGGAAATTACCCATTCATGCAAGAACAGATAAAGAATCAACAAAAGACCCGTAATCCTGTGGAATACCCAGGCTATAAAGCCTTCATGCCACTTATACTGGATATGATGCGGACGACCTCTATACCAATCCATAGTCCTCCTCGGCTGCACCTTAGTGCAACCTCTGACCTCCTTTCTCAAAATTTTTAAGTTTCAATAGCACAACTCTAACTATTTGTCAAGATTTAAAAAATCAAGGAGCAGTTAACAACAACTGCCCCTTTTATTAACTTATTAAGCCAAATTATACTTATTAGCCCACTCCTTTTTAGCCATCTCATACAAATCGTTTCCATGAGCGTCATAACAAACAAATAACGGCATGTCCTCTACTACAAGCTTTCTAACGGCTTCAGGCCCAAGTTCAGGATAAGCTATAATTTCGGCTTCCTTAACAGAACTCCCTACAACTGCAGCAGCACCACCAATAGAGACAAAATAACATGCTTTATACTGAATGCATGCCTGTTTTACTTCATCGCTCATCTTACCTTTGCCTATCATACCCTTTTGACCCAAAGAGATAAGCCTTGGAGCAAATGGGTTCATTCTGTAGCTCGTTGTTGGACCTGCAGAACCTATCGGTTTGCCTGGGCGAGCCGGAGAAGGACCAACATAGTAGATAATCTGACCTTTAATATCAAACGGCAACTCTTTGCCTTCATCCAGCGCTTTAACCATTCTCATATGAGCTGCATCTCTTGCCGTATATACAACGCCAGACAAATATACCTTATCTCCTGCCTTTAACTTAATTATATCTTCATCAGTTAAAGGAGTTGTCAATTTATACTCTGCCATCTCAAACTCCTTAAAGCTCTATTTCTTTATGCCTGTTCACATGGCAGGCAATGTTGATACCCAACGGAAGTGTTGCTATGTGGCATGGCTCCATTTCTATATGAACACCCAAGCAGGTTGTTAAACCACCCAAACCAGCAGGACCTATACCGGAGTTGTTGATTTTCTCAAAAATCTCCTGCTCCATCTCTGCTAACACTGGGTCATCACTTGGCTGTCCAACCTTTCTCAATGTGGCATGTTTTGCCATAACAGCAGCTCTTTCAAAATCTCCGCCTATGCCAACACCAACTATGACTGGTGGGCATGGGTTTGGACCTGCCTGAATAACCCAATCAACAACCGTCTGAATTATACCGTCTCTTCCATCAGCAGGCTTAAGCATCTGAACCTTACTCATCGACTCACTACCGCCACCCTTGGCATCAAAGATAATCTTTACCTTGTTGCCCGGCACGACAAATGTATGGATAACAGCAGGCAGGTTGTTGCCGTAATTCTCCCTTGTCAACGGGTGGCAGGTTGACTTTCTCAAATATCCATCTTTGTAGGCTCTCTCAACGCCCTTATTTATGGCATCAACAAGATATCCGTCAACAAAGTGAACATCTTGACCAACTTCAAGGAAGATAACAGCCAAACCTGTATCCTGACAGAGTGGAAACTCCTCTTTTGCGGACACTTCTATATTTTGAAAAATTGTCTCAAGCACCTGTTTCGCAACCGGTGATTTCTCTTTCTCATAAGCTCTCTTCTCGGCTTCTAAAACATCCTCTGGTATATGATAGGCCGCCTCAAGGGCAAGCTTGTAGACGGCCTCTTCAACATCCTTCACGCTTATATTTCTTACTTCTGCCATTTTTGGCTTCCTTTCATGTTTTTTATAAGAGTTTAAGCTCCTCGATTCTATTGCAGAGTTCCTTTACATGGTCAGCAGAAGCCTTTAATGCTGCCAATTCCTCATCTGTAAGGTCAAGCTCGACGACCTCTTCAACACCGTTCTGACCCAATTTTGCTGGCAAACCAACAAACAGGTCTGGGTCAAGTCCGTACTTGCCCTGTGTCTTAACTGCGCATGGCAGTATATCTTTTGTATCCTTTACGATTGCTTCAACCATTTGAACAACAGCAGAAGCAGTTGCATAGAAAGCAGAACCAGTCTTTAAGAGCGATACGATTTCTCCACCACCCTTTCTCGTTCTTTCAACAAGCCTATCAATCGTCTCTTTATCAAAAATCTTTGTTATAGGAACACCTCTTACTGTAGAGTAGCTTGTTAATGGAACCATGTCATCTCCATGACCACCTAATGTCATAGCTTGAACAGCCTTTACAGAACATTTAGCTTCCCAAGCGATGAATCTTGCAAACCTTGTAGAGTCAAGACAACCAGCCTGTCCCATAAGTTTATTGTCTGCAAAGCCACCAACTTTCTTTGCTGCATAAACCATAGCATCAAGCGGGTTAGCAACAACGATTACGATTGCATCAGGAGAGTATTTTGCAACCTTCTCTGCAACATCCTTCATTATTTTAACATTCTTTTCAAGCAGGTCATCTCTGCTCATTCCCGGTTTTCTTGGCATGCCAGATGTGATAATTACAATGTCTGAATTCTCTGTATCTTTGTAATCGTTTGTTCCGATGATTTCAGTATCAAAACCTTCAATTGGTGCTGCTTCCATCTCATCCAATGCTTTACCCTGTGGCAAACCTTCAACGATGTCCAACAATACAACTGTCTTTGCAAGTTCCTTCTCAGCGATTCTCAACATGGTCGTTCCGCCGACCTGACCTGCACCGATAATACTAATCTTAGCATTTGCTAACATAACTAACCTCCTAAAAATTAATTATTTTCCTTCCTTTTTTCTTGCGTGTTCATTTTATACTCAAAACCGCAAGGGTGTCAATATTTAATAACTATTCTTCTAACTGACTCTAAATTCATAATAACTGCTATTAAAGTCAAGGTTAAAAACAGTTGATTTAGAAGAGAACCTAAAAAAATTATAAAAATTCTTAAGTCTCTACCTATGCGAAATGTCCGTTTCTCTCTTTTTTTTAGCATTTCATCATACTTAATCGCCGTATAAGACACCATAAAAGAACCAATCAAAGCCAAAAAGCCTACAATAATATTCAAAATGGAATGGTCATTTTTAAAAAGATAGAGTGTCAAACCCATTATCAAAAAGCCATCGGAATATCTATCCAAGCTTCTATCGAGCCAAGCACCATAATCGCTTGATAAAAATTTAAGTCTTGCTATCTCACCATCACAGCCATCTATAATAGAAGAAAGCTGCACTACAAACCCACCAATAACAAGCCAAAGATAAGAACCTATGCTAATAAGATAACTTCCAAAAATTGAAAGTAAAAACGAAAAAATAGTTATCTGATTTGGAGTTATGTTTGTATTGACAAGCAGACGGGTTATGAAGGTTGAAATAGGCCGATTAAGATAATAAGAGATTGGCCCATCAGTCTTTTTTTTTAAGCTCTTAAGCAGATAACTTTCGCACTTTTTATAAGCTTCTTCTGTATCAACATCTATCCAAAAACCGTCTTCAATCAGACAAGCCTTTGCTTTTTTCTGTTTGCCAAGCAGCTTAACAGCAGCAGAAAGAGACGAATCACCACTATCTATTGCTTCTTTCAAGGCGTCAAAAACATCTGGTTTTAGATAAAAAAGGCCTGTATCGTATCCATCAAACTGGCTTAATTTTTTGCCTATGTCAGTTATAGACTCGCCATTCAGCTTAACCTTTGTAACATCGTCAAAGTCTATATAAGGATTATCCAATCTTGTATCAACAGCCAAACTCAAAACAGCGTCTTCATACTTCTTTGCGCAATTAATGAGCCTTTTTACTATATCTGCTTCTACAATATGATCACTCATTGATAAAAGAAACGGCTCGTTTATGTAATCCTTTGCAACAAAAACAGAATAACCATTTTCATATTTATCCCACTTATCGTTGTAAATTGGCGTTATAGGAACATTGAGTTTCTCAGATAGTTTTTTAAGAAAAGGCACAAGTTTATCAGCCTGATTACCTACAACAACAAAAAAGTCATCCACCCCCGCTTGTCTGCAGGAGTGGATGACCCTTTCTATCAAACTTAAACCCAGCAGTTTAACCAAAGGCTTAGGTGAACCTTTATGCTGAAGCCTGCTTCCCTTTCCTGCTGCTATAATCAGACACTTCATGGATTTTCGCTCCTATGTTGCCTTTGATAAACTCTTCAACTAACTGATAAGCTTCATCGTCGTTAAACTGCTTAAGTGGATGTTTGCAGAAGTAAGCGCTTGGAGCTTCTAACACACCGCCTATATTTCTATCCAATGCAAGCTTTAAGCATCTTATACCATCTATTACGACGCCTGCAGAGTTTGGAGAGTCTTCAACTGACAATCTCAACTCTAAATTCATTGGCACATCGCCAAACAGCCTGCCTTCCATCCTTATGAAGCAAATCTTGTTATCCTTCTGCCATGGCACATAATCACTTGGGCCAACATGGATGTTCTCATCGTCAAGTCTCTCTGCTGCAACGGCCTGAACAGCTTCTGTTTTTGAAATCTTCTTGGATGCGAGTCTTGACCTGTTGAGCATGTTCAAGAAGTCTGTATTACCACCGGTATTGAGCTGATATGTTCTGTCTAATTTAACGCCCCTTCTTCTAAACAAATCAACCAAAACTCTATGCGTTATGGTTGCTCCAACCTGAGACTTTATATCATCTCCTATTATTGGGATACCCGCTTTCTCAAATCTCTTTGCCCACAACTCATTGGATGCTATAAATACTGGAATTGCATTGAAAAATGCAACACCTGCTTCCAAAGCACACTCCGCATAGAATTGTGTGGCTTTCTCTGAACCCACAGGCAGATAGTTAATCAAAATCTCACAACCAGTCTCTTTAAGGTGATTTACTATCTCTTCCTTTGTTGCTTCTGGTTCATTTGCAACAACGAAAGTATGGTCTTCATCGTAATTTTTCATGTGCTCAGAAACACCGTCAAGCACCCGTCCCATTTTTACTATTGTGCCTGTTTTTGGTATATCTTTGCAAAATACTGTTGTGCAGTTAGGCTTCTCAAATATAGCATCTGCAACATCCTTACCAACTTTTCTTTTATCAATATCAAAAGCACATACAATATCAATGTCGGAAGGCTTATACCCACCCAAATCGTAATGCATTAGACCTATAACTTCGCTTGGGTCTTTATCCTTATAATAGTGAATACCCTGGATTAATGCAGATGCGCAGTTTCCTACACCCACTATACCGACTTTAATCCTTCCCATAGCTGCACCTCCTTTGAAAATTTTAAAAAACAAAATAATAAAAGACGGTAATAGCAAGTAATAGGAAAAGCGCCTATATAAGGTTCGCTATAATAAATAATCCCTATATTTTGATTGTCAAGGGCGAGAAAAGAGAACAGAAATCAAAGCATAATAGAGCTCTTTATCTTTAACTTCTTTAACATCTATTGTCCTAATCACTTCTCTGGCTTCTTTCAACCTTCCTACCTTAACAAGGGCAAGCGTATAATTTAACTTAACATCAACAGAATCACCTATACTGAGAGCCTTCTTCAAGATTTTAATCGCTTCATCGTATTTTCCAAGATTCATATATCTCACGGCAAGATTGTTGTATAAATCCAGATTTTCAGGGAATATCTTTATAAGCTTTTTATATGCCGATATAGACTCCGTATCATTACCATTTTCAGCTACTTCAATGAGATTAGCAACAGAAACAGATGGCTCTTTATTTTTTGAAGTCTTAGGTTTCTCTTCCTTATAGGCAACATATACACTCTTTTCAACCGTTTTTGGTTTTTTGATTTCTTGCCTTTCTATCTTTGGTTTAGCTTGGATTTTTACTATCTTATTAACCTTAACTTCAACAACAGATTTATTTTTCAACGCCTGCTTTGTATCGTTATCAATACTTCTGGCATTAGCTGTATCTTTTACAACAACAGACTTCACTTTCTTGGTTTTTTTTACGTTATGTGTTGTAAACTTATCAACAGCAAAAAAGCCAACAAATAAAAGAAAAAAACTTACCAAACCGAGAACTACCAACCTTTTAGTATTGTTCTCTTTTCTTGGTTTGACAAAAGGGTTATCTTTTGTTTCTGGTTGATTTTTTTTATTTTCGAGTTTCTTTATAGCATCGTAAAGTTTACTCATTGGATAATGATAGGTTTTAACAAAATTATAAGCTCAATATTATCAGTTAAATCCTGTCTTTGTTTAAACAGACTGCCAACAACAGGTAAATCCGAAAGAATAGGCACACCACTATCCTGTCTTTGACTCGTTTTACTTATTAAACCACCTACTGCTATTATATCTCCATTTTTAACTGAAACAACACTGCTTGCTTCTCTTATATCCATAATAGGCAAAGTGTATGTATTGCCGGATATTTCCTTTTCCTGCAAAGCAACGAGATTACTCTTTATAGGCACAATCCTTAGAAGCACCCTACCATCATCTCTTATATAAGGTGTTATACCAAACATTATGCCATCAAATACACTCGATATATCAACTGTTGGAGTTGTTATAGTTCCACCCTGTGTACTCTCTGTCGTCACTTCTATATCCTTTATAAAGCTAATTGACCTTCCAACAGAAAGAAGGGCGGGCTGTCCATTCATCACTCTAATATGTGGTTCACTTATCAGCTTTAGTGCTCCAAACTGGCTCAAAGCCTGAATAACACTATCAAATGTTACATCGTAACTTCCTGGGTGGAAGATTCTCGATATGTTTATCGTCATAGCAGGATGTCCCGTTCCAAAATCTATTGTCTCTTGGGTTATATTAACAGTTTGATTTAGTTTAGAAGAGTGAGCCAAAAAATCCCAGTTTATGCCCAATTGCCATTGCTTTTTCAAGTTTATCTCTATTATTTTGGCCTCTATCATAACTTGCTTTGAATACGCCTTTCTCACTGCATCTATATAGTCGGTTATCATCTTCATGTGAGAAGCATCATCCCGAACAAATAAGATGCCGCTCGCTTTATCTAAACTAAATGTTCCCTGTTTTGAGAGCATCTTTTTGATATTATCTTCCAGCACTTTATAAATATCAGTGCTTCCCTTAGCAGATGAAGAAGTAAGAGTAAAACTTCCCTTTAAGGGCGTAGTAACATTGTTATCAGAGTTTGAAGAACCGCCCAAAACATCACCACCAAGCACAGTCTGAGAACTCCTAACAATTCCAAGAAAACCCAAATCAAATACTTTATTAACAAACGGCGTTATCCAGATTACATTACCTCTCTTCTCCCAGTTTACACCAACAATTCCTGTTATAGTATTTAAAGCTTTTCTTAAGCTCACATTGTTTAACGATATGCTTATATTTGGGTCGCTTACATATCCACTCAAAGCACTATCAAACGCCACATTGAGATTGTAAGGCTTGAGTATTTGAATAATAGCATCCTTATACGATATAGATTTAGAAAATATACTAACCTTGGCAAGGTCAAGTATGCTTATCTTCTTCTTTACGGGTTTTAAAAATCTGCTTAAGTCAATTTTTTTCTGCTCTTTTTTCTCATTTAGTGGTTTGAAATATTGATTTTTTGGAAGTTCAACGCTCTTATTATTACCAACAGTTGAACAGTTAGAGATAACAACTATAAGCAATAGAATAAGTATAGCATTAATTTTTCTGCGTAGCTTCAACATTTAGACTCACCCTTATATTTCCATTCTTTGTCTTTAACAAAACACTATCTTTATTTATCTTCAAAACCCTAAAACCTGCTCCACTCTCACCTTCCTTGAAAAGCTTTCCATTTATATAACAGTATTTAACATTTTGCGAGATAAATATCGACTCCAAATCCACCTTTAATGTTTGGGCTTGAGCAAAACTCGGAATTATCTCCCTTTTAAAAAAGGCAAACCTATTAATAGAACACTTTGAGAAGTTAACCTTTTTAAAACCATTAACATCAGGTATGTTCAGGTTTGGAATATCAGAAACATAATATACAGGCAAAAAATTATCTGCCAAAAATATGCCAACAAAAAGAGCTACAGGTAAAACAACAAAAACAGCAAAATGTCTCATTGCTCAAAACCAAACACCAAAACCTTTTTACCCTTTAAAGAGAGTTTTAACTCTCCACGAGAGTTTTCTTCTTCGTCATTATTAGACTCTGCAATCCTGAAACTATCAAGAAAGAAAAAACCCTTCTCAAGATAGGTTGAGTTTACAATCTCATCTATTTTGTTTTTAATCTCATCAGAAGAGAAGTGAGCATCAAACTCAACAGGTTCAACTCTTATAGCCTTTCTTACATCTCCCACTCTTTTTTTATAAATCACAAAATCATCAATCTTTTTCTCTTCGTTTTTTATCTGATGAAGTCTATTTTCAACCATACTTAAAGCGTTGGAGAGTTCGTCTGTGCTTTTTGATAGATAAACCTTCATAAAAACTGAAGCAAATATAAGAAAAGAAGCAACAAGAAGATGAATAATCATTTGTCTTCTCATCTTACAATAACCCTTTTTAATCCATTATTGCCCCAAATAAAAGTTGCTTTCTCACCATCATAAGTTATAATCGATTTTTTTCCATTTTTAGACACCTTATACTTTGCACCTGCAGGTAAATCAATCTGACTCTCAAGCTCTTGCTTCGTCGGTGCTTTTTTATAACTTGAAAACTTATCGGCTATCTGGGATGCAATTGTAAGCAATTTGGACTTAGCAGAAGCACCGCCAGAAGATGAACCACCAGAAGAGCTACTATTACACATCCCAAGCTTGTTTTTCACAAGATTTACAAACTCATCAATGCTGTATCCATCAACAACATCATCCTGATTTTCTGAATAGGCATGCGAAGGATCTTCGTAAGTTCTTCTTCTATTATTACCCAAAGTTGATGCAATATCATTTTGTCTATCAAACCTATAATTCAAACTTGCACTGACAACTATAAACGCATAAGGCGAACCACTCTGTATATAAAGCCTATGCTGAGTGGATAAATTGTTTATCGTATCGCAAAATGTGGTCTTACTTCCAAAACTACCATAATTACACTCTATCTTGTTCAAACTATTATCTACATCGTAAATTAAATCAAATCCTTGAGCATCTTTTATACCAAAACCATCAGGTAAAGCCCTTCTATTTTTTCCCGCTACACTTTTCCATACTGGTCTTGGGATACAGTAATGAGTCATTACATAACCTAAAATGCTTGATTTTGCTCTTTCAACTGCATTTCTGTTTTTAGTAAGTCTATTCTGCTGCATTAACATTTTAAACATAGGGATACCAATACCTATTATCAAACCGAGTATAACCAATACTATCGCCATCTCTATCAGCGTAAAAGCAGACTTTTTTCTCATTAGCCCCTCCAGAAATAGAAAAGGACAAAAGCTATTAAAACTATAGCAAAAAATATGCCCGCAAGTATATAAAACATCTCTCTTTTCGAAGAGAATAGCTCAAGAGACTCTGCTGCACTTACAACATCTTTTTTTGTTATACTCTTTCTGTTCTCTGCATAAGCCATTAGAAGGGCTCTTTTCATGATACTATTAATCAATCTCGGAATGCCTTTGCTTATCTTAAAAACAAGAGTTTTTGCCTTTTTGTCCAACGGTATAGAACCACCAGCCTTTGCAAACCTATATTGAATATACTCTTCTGTCTCTTCCTTGCTTAAAGGCTTAAGATAGCAGCGTATTGTAATTCTCTGATTGAGCTGACTAAGCTTATTTTTTATTATCTTCTCAAGTTCTGGTTGACCTGAAAGCAGAATCTGTAAAGGTTTAAAGTCGTTTGTCTCTATATTTGAGAGCAGTCTAATCTGCTCGAGTGACTCAAGTGGCAAGCTCTGAGCTTCGTCTATAATTAAAAGCAGCTTTTTCTTCTCCTTCGCAAGATTCAACAGATAATCTTGAAGCATATTAATATTTTCGGTAAATTCATCGGCTGCTTTCAATCCAATATCTTCCAAAATAGCCTTTAAAAGCTGAGCAGGAGAGAGCATTGGAGTAACGATAAAAGCAAAGGTATAGTTATTCGGCATGGATTTGAGCAATCTTCTTATAAGCGTCGTCTTTCCCGTTCCAGGTGAGCCTATTAGGACAGCAAAGCCATCACCATCTTTCAGAAAAAAAGAGAGAAGCCCTAAGGCTTCCTCGTGTGAACTGGATGGATAGAAATAATCAGCATCAGGCGTCAACTTAAACGGCTCATCAGAAAAGCCGAAAAAGGAGAGAGAGTCGTTCATACTTCATCTATTTCATTAAAATGCATACCAATACATTGTTGCCATTCCAGTGTAAGTATATTTATGATTAGAGCGTATATCACCTGTATTATATACGCCATCATCGTACTTTTCATCGAGATATTTTATAACTTCATTAGGCAAATTGACATATATGTAATTTTTCCCTAGTGTCTTATTATAATTTACATTATAGGGTGTACCATAAGGACTAATCTTTTGCGGATTTGTATGATTTGTTGGGTCACCCGATATAAACCCAGCACCTGCTAACTCTTGCCAGAAACAAATCCTCTCATCATAACCAGCAACTACATATATATGGCCATCTCCGTTACCACCTGTACATCCTGTAGCATTCAATCCTGCTGGTGGACGCGCACTTCTATCATTAGGATCATCCCCTGGCAAATAATTATACCTATCCTGATACGAGTAAGTCGCCGCAACTATGCCGTCTATATCACTCTTTATCCTTTTCATTTTGGCATTCTTAATCATCTCCTGACCCTTCAAAATAGCTCCCAACAGTAAACCGATAATTACTAAAACAATAGCCAACTCAACCAGTGTAAAACCTTCCTTACCCTTCGTCTTGGGTAACATCTTAACACCTCCTAATTCTTAGTTAACAAAATTTTAAGTTAAATTTTACCATTTGTCAATACCACAATTACTTCGTCATATTACCAAGCATGTTATAGATTGGACTAATGAGCGCAAGGATGAAAAAGATAAACATAAGACCCAAAAATCCTAAAACAATAGGCTCAAGCAGTTTACCTATAACTTCAACCATCGCCTGAACCTTATCGTAATACATCCTTGACAACCTGTCGAGCTGCTCATCCATATTCCCTGTCTCTTCACCAACCATCATCATTCTTATTGCAATCTTTTCAAACACATTTAAACCCTTCATAGATTCGGACAACTTCTCTCCTTCTCTTAATTTATCGGACAGTTTGCCGACAGACTTTAGAAAATAGTCGTTTGTTATTGCGGATTCCATCGTCTCAAGAGACTCAGTAATCGTAACACCAGCAGCAGAGAGCAAAGCAAGGTATTGAAAATAAAACGCCATCTGGGAGTATCTGATTATCATACCAACAATGGGCATTCTCCAAAGTGTATAATGAACCCAATATCTAAATTTCTTAATCTTAAGCAGAAACGGAAATGTAAAAATGACAGCTAAAATAACCACAACAAACACAAACCAGTAAGCTTCAAAGAAGTTGCTTATCCAGATAAGCATACGGGTAGCCAACGGTAACTTCATGCCTTCGGATGTAAAAAGCCCAACAAGTTTTGGTAATACATAGGCTATCCAAAAAATAAATGCTCCTATGATAGAGAGAAGGCTAAATGTTGGATAGATAAGCGCCCTTTTGGTTGCAGACCTTATCTCTATTACTCTGTCAAGATAATCTGCCGCATCTTTTAGAGTTCTGTCTAACTCTCCTGATGCTTCGCCTATTTTTGCCATAGATATGACAATCTTAGGAAAAAAGCCTATCTCTTCCATTGCACTTGAAAGACTGTAGCCTTCGTCAAGCATCTTAAGCATTTTAAATGCTGCATATTTTATAGCCTTATTTGTAGCACCTTCGCCTAAATCCTTAAGGGCATATTGAATTGATACTCCGCTTTCCAAATATACGGATACCCCCCTTATAAACTCGGATATATCTTTAAGCTTTGGCTTACCTATTACTATCGATTTATAAATACTTTCAAGAACTGACGGGACTTCAAAAACCTTATATAATGTTCCACCTATTGTATCTATATGTTCATACAACGCTTCTATAGACTCAAACTCGTCAGACTCCTTACGGATTTCTCCTTCTTTGGTTATGAAAGAGTATATGAATAGAGCCATACCTAAACGCCGAATACCCTTTTTACTTCTGCTATATCCGTTATGCCTTCTTTAACAAACCCAACGGCAGACTCTCTCATTGTTATCATACCCTTTTCGGAAAGATAGGACTTTATAGCCGCAATAGACGAACCATCAACTATCATCTCCTGAATCTTCTTATCAACAAGCATCACTTCGCCTGCTGCTATCCTGCCAACATACCCTGTAAATTTACAATGCTCACAACCCATATGCTGATAGGCTTCATCTATATCGATACCCAAATACTTCTTGTCTTCATCACTCAACTTCACCTTCTGTTTACAGAAAGGACAAAGCTTTCTAACAAGTCTTTGAGCTATAACAGCGGTAAGAGACGAAGATAGAAGAAAATTTCCTATACCCAAGTCCTTCAGTCTTGATATAGCACCTATAGCATCATTTGTGTGAAGTGTTGAAAGAACCAGATGTCCCGTCAATGCAGCTCTGATTGCAAGTGTTGCTGTCTCTTCATCCCTTATCTCACCAACCAGTATGACATCCGGGTCTTGTCTTAAGAATGAGCGAATAGCAGAAGCAAAGGTAAGATTAGCCTTTGGATTAACATTTACCTGATGAACAAGCGGAACTCTAAGCTCAACCGGGTCTTCTATTGTTAACACATTGCGTTCCATTGTGTTTATATGTCTAAGTAGAGAGTAAAGCGTTGTTGTTTTACCTGCACCTGTCGGTCCTGTGGCTAAGATAATACCAAACGGTGCATTTATAGCCTTTTGGACAATTTCAAGCTGTTTATCCGAAAAACCTATCTGATTAAGCGTTATAAGTCTTGATGCTCCACCAAGTATCCTTATAACCAGATTCTCGCCATGAATGGAAGGGACAGTTGATACTCTAAAATTAAACTTCTCATGCAGAAACTCATAGTCCATAGCTCCATCTTGCGGAATATTTGTTGTTGCTATATCCATTCCGCTTCTTACCTTAATCGTTGAGATAATTCTGGAATGGACAGACGCTGGCAAGCTATGAAACAGATGCAAAACACCGTCTATACGATACGATACAAGAGTAACTTCCTTTAGCGGGTTTATATGCATATCACTTGCACCCTTGTCTATTGCATCTTCTATTAAAAGATTGGCTAAATTCTCAACGGATATCTCATTACCTTTAAGAAGCTGCTCTACATTCTCTTTTATAGTCTCATCGATAGGATTTTCAGCTAAATAATAGAAACGCTCAACCTTTTTTGCAAGCTCAGAAGCAGGTGCAACCTTAAAAACTATCTCTCCACGAAAAAACCTTTTTATAGTCGCCTTTAATCTCTCATCGTAAGGGTCTGGTATTGCAACAATGAGCCTATTTTCGTCTATCTCTATGGGCAAAATGTTGTTCTGGATAGAGAAGCTCTTTGGAATCAACTTAAGTGCATCGAGTGTTGGATTTAATGTTTTTAGGTCGATAAACTCAAAACCCGACTGTTTTGCTAAAACCTGAGCTACTTCATAATCCGTAACAAAACCCAAAGTAAGCAGAACATCACCCAATCTCTTCTTTAAAGCCTTCTGAACAGATATTGCATACTGTATATGCTCTTCGGTTACTATTCCATACTCTTTGAGAAGTTGGCCTATAGGCTTTGCCATTTAACTCTCCCTTTTATCTCAAATTGAGTATAAAGAGTTGCGCCACTGTTGCTCTTGTCGTATTCAAACCTGCTATCCTTCGGTTTAACCTTCTCTGATAAGCTTTTCACAAACTCCTTAGCTGAAGACTTGGCTTCAACATAACTGCCCTTTATCTTCAGTTTCAACCTAACAGTAAAACCCGAGAGATTCTGCTGATATGCAGGCTGTTGAGATTCCGATTCGGGATTGAAAGAAGGGCTCTCTTCTGTGTCTCCTTGATTGTTTAGCCCACTTCTTTTTATATCAAGCATAACTATAACGCTATTTGAAGGCACAATCCTGGTTATCCAGCTCAAAAAACCGCCTAAATCAAGCTCATTTTCTTCTTCGTTTACAAACTGGTATATTTTATTTAAAGCTTCAATTTCATCCTGAGACGGCATATGTGTGTTTATGTATGCTATCTTTGAGTTAAGCAAATCACTTTTCCTTTTAAATTCTGCAAGAAGCTTTGAGTATTTAGTATAATCCACATACGAAAGTGTAGAAAGTATAACAAAAATGATAACAGAAAAACCAAGCGAGAGTCTTGCCAACTCATAAGAGATAACACTGCCCACATAATCAGCCGGCAAAAAATCACACTCTTTATCAGGATAAAGCAATCCTTCAAGATGAGCCAAAGGGTGATTTTTCTGATTAAACAGAATCTCATCTTCTGCATATGGCTCAATCTCTTCTGATACATAGGAACTTATACTCTTGTTCACTATAAAATTATCATCTATCGTCAAATTTATCTGAAAATCATCTTTTACCCATACAACGCTCTTCACCTTTTCATTTAACCTTTTTGCAAGATTAAACAGAGCAACTTCCACAGGCAAAAGATACTCAACAATAAAAGTCTCTTTCAGCTTATCTATAAACTTCAAGTCATCTTCAGGAATAGCACAAACACCTACAAGATGCTGCTCTGCGGATTTTAATATCTTGGATTTAAAAACAAACGAATCAACAAATATAGCCTGGTCGTTTATATACTTTCTAACTGCTAAATTTATAAACTTTTTTGATTTTACCCTTACGGTTGTCTTATCAAAATAGCTAAGCTCTGTTAAAAATGAGATACGGGCATACTTAATCTTCTCATCTTTTGCAATCTGTTTTAGCTCTTCGAATGTGCAGCTACTACTTTTCACCAAATCACTGCCAACCGCAATAGCATACTCAACAGTATCAAAGGAAGGGCGTATAAACAGCAGAAGTGTCTTTTTTTTACCAAGATTTAGCCTAAACATAACGCTCAACTAATAGCAAAATCAATTCCTGTATGACAACCTCTCCATACCTTTCTCATAAATCCTGCTATTTCCTTTAACTTCTAATGTAAGTGGGTCAAAGAAGAGAATCTCTTTTTCTGCCCATTTGGAGATAACTTTGATAAGCTCATGTTTGTTTGGAGAGTTATCTTTTAAAATAAACTTGCCATCTTTAATTATTATCTTTGCAACTTCTCTAAATATCTTCTCTTCTTCTTGACTATTTTCTCTTGCTAAGAAGTCAACCATCTCAGTATAAGCCAAAAACGCCCTATGCTCTAAATACTCTTTCAATGTCTTAAACTCTTTCTTCTCAAACATCATTCTTTGTATATCAGGAATACAACCACCAAGATAGTCATAGATGAGATTTATCTCTTCTTCTGTGTATCCTTCAGAACTCAACCACTCTACAACTATACTCTTATCAAGATGGTCAACCTTGAAGAATTTACTTGTCTTCTTCAATTTTGCATCATTATAAATCCTATCTATAAACACAGTGTTTGAGCTTAGGATAACAACATGAGACAGATGTGTCTCTTTTGTTAAAGAGACACAGAAGTTTAGGAACTCTTTGAGTAGTTCTCTATCTCCATTTATGTATATATCTTCAAGTGTTTGGATTTCGTCTATGATGATTATAGGTTGTCTGTTTTTCTTTGTTCTGTTTTGTATCTCTTCCATTAGAACTTTGAATAAGTCTTTCTCTTTGTTTTTTACTTCATTTAGCAGTTCTGCTTTTATGTTGAATACTCCAATATTGAAGCTTGCTGAGAGTTTCTCTTCTTTCTTGCCTTTGTCATCTTTCTCTGGTGTTAGTATTGCTTCTATAAAACTTGAGTAATTGCTTATTAGATATCTTCTTAAGTTTATATACTTCACCCACCAATTACCTTTGGGTTTTAAGTTCTCAAAATCTTCAAATAACTCTTTTTCAACAACATACTCAATGAGTGTTGTTTTGCCTGAAGATTTTGGGCCATAAACCCAAAGTATTAACTCTGGTAATTGATTGAACCAATCAAGGAAGAAGTTTATCTCTTTATCTCTGTCTATGAGTTTTTTGTTTCTGAAGATACGGGTTTTCATGGGTTGCTCCTTTTTTGGCTATACCTTTATACCTTTCTTTTGTCAACTATTAACCTAATCTTGCCTGTTCTTGGATTGCGCTCTATAGAATTGGGTGGAACAATTTTAACCACCACATCGTTTATAAAGCCTTTATTGTGAAGTATCCTTAACTCCTTTGAATTTTCATATATTATTTTTCTTAACATTTCTTCCCTTTTTTTATCATAAGGTTTTTCGTCAACAGTTTCAACAATAACCTTGAGTGTATCTTTTCTGTTTTCAACTTCTGCAATTATTTGGAAGTGTTTACTCAATCCTTCAACTTGAGATATAGATTTTGAGATAACTTCTGGATGTATATTTCCACCGCCTATTATCAGGACATCATCACTTCTGCCTAAAAGTTCAAATACTTTAGTCTTTCTGCCGCAAGCGCATTCTCTTTCAACCCATCTTCCCAAATCTCCAACTTCATACCTTATCGTTGGCATAAGCTTTCTGTGTAAGTTTGTTACAACTATCCTGCCTATTTCACCTGGTTTGCACGGCTCATTGTTCTCATTTAAAATCTCAACATAGTGCAAATCTTCGTGAACATGATGCAGTCCGCCGCTCTGATGTTCGCACTGATAGCCTATAGCACCAGTATCGTTTGTTGTATAACCAGTTGAGGCAAATTTCTTAACTTTCAAGACATCTCTTATATACTCTCTTGCTTCAGAGAACAGATGCTCACCACCCGTTACAACTTTATCAATTGTCAAATTGACACCGTTCTTATCAACATACTCGGCTATGGATATTGCAAGGGAAGGAATCGTGATAAAACCGTTAGCTTTAAATAGAATCAGCGTATTTACTATGTCCTTTACATCAAAGTTTCCGCCCATAGGCAAAATTCGGCATCCAACTACTTCAAGTGCCATGTTGTAAGAAACAAACGATGCCCACATGTTTCCCGCAAATAGAAGATTAGCAACTACGTCATTCTCATCAAATATAGACAATCTCAGGCCCTTTCCCAACTTTAGAGCATTAAACCACTGCTCTTGAAATGTCCTATATACAACCTTTGGAGTTCCCGTCGTTCCACCGCTTGAGAACACATAACCCGAAGCATGATTATCCGTCAAAAGACCGTCTCCAGCAGGTGGCAGATACTTTTTGTAATCACTTCCCGTAAGAAGCGGCAATTTTCTAAAATCGTCAAAACTGTTAATCTCATCTATATCTTTGTATCTTTCTGCAAACAAAGGAGAATGCTCTTTTGCATATTTCACTATTTTCTTTAGCCTTTCAAGTGTTAGTTTGTCTCTTTCTTCTTGGTCTAAAAAGTCAAAATAGTCGCTTTCTGGGTCGTATTTATGGTTAGGAACAACAATATCCCACTCAGACTCAACATCATTCCTTGCAAGCGATATCCACTTAACAAGCTCAGATAATCCTTTTGTTCCGTCGTGTGGAGTGCCATGTTTTCTTGCAGACATTCTGCCGGCTTCTGTAAACCTATCAGCACCAACACTTCCAAGCTCATTTGCCAGCCTTTTGGCTGTATCATCTTCTGCAACAACGGCCACAGACTGCAGGTATTCACCCATCGGTTTTACTATTTCAACAACATCGAATATGTTATCCACTGCTTTTACAAACAGTGTCCTATTCTGACACGATATTTGAAACTCCTTACTGTTCTGATAAACAACTGTAGAAAGGCCTTTGCTTCCAACTCTAAGATCTGATTTGCCCATAGCCTTTTCAACCTTCGCAAGCTCTCTAACCTTATTTATCTCCACCGCTTCATCATCATAGACTTCACCCTGTGGCAGGATATCAGCCCAATAGTCGAAGTATTCTGCTATCTTCTCAAATAGGGCTTTGGCATTTTCTTCTTTTTCAACATAAACAACATGCGGAGAAGAGCATGCAGACTGCTCCCACATCAGAGCATCTTTGGCTATAAGTTTGGCTATTTTATCTATCCCTTCCCTTTTGAGTCTTCTATCTTCAACAACGACAAAGCTGTATTTTGGCCCATATTCAACGAGTTTTGTATGAAGCCCTAAATCCTTTCTATAGCTTTCAACCGTCTCTCTACCACCATAGACAACGATGAAGTCTGCAAGCTGCTTTAGAGGTTTCTCCAAGCGCTCATCTCCACCCTTCCAATGAATCAAAGCCATAGCCTTATGTAAAATGCCCGTATGGTCGTTTTCTTTGAAGCTTTTGGCAAATAGAACGGGAAATACAGGGTCAACTGTTGACATCTTCATTATATTGACATTCTTCGTCATTATACCCTGAATTAGGCTATCGACACCACCAACAAATACATTACCTGCTGAGACATGAACAACTATCCCTTTCGGTTTTGCCATAATATAGCCTTTAAAAACCGGATGATATACCCAATCGTCAAGATACTTATCATCACCCAAATCACATACCAGTCTGGTTTTTAAATTCTCCTTCTTCATCATTGAGCACATAGTTTTTATGCCTTCTGCAACCATCGGCTCTGAAAAACCAACAAGAGATGGCAATCTCTTTAGTGCTTCTTTTCTATAGGGATACTCATCATCAAGCCATAACTCAGAGAGCTTATCCAAAACAGTCATAATATCTTTCATTGGGATTTTCTCTATCTCTTTTTTCAATTTTTCTGCTTCATCGAGAATCCCATAAATTTCCTTAGGCTCAAGATAAGAGCTCAGCTCCTTTATCTTTCCAAAAACATATATCTCCATTGTTTGCCTCCCCTATGATTGGAGTAATTCGGCTGCCGTTATAGCGCAACCTTTATGTTTCTTTTTGCCAGCCCTTCCCAAAAGCTCTATGTAAGGCGTCTCTATTCCGCAATCGCAATCATCTTTCAGCATACCATAATCGGTTGAAAGAACGGATATTGTCGGTTGGGCAAGATTGTAAGGCGATAAAAACTGCAAAAGCCCTTTCTGGTTATATCCCAAAAATTCAAGTGTGCCTGGCTTTCTTACAAAAATTTTAGCATAGACAGGCACATGAAAATGCCCTTTAGGACAGGTTATATACGGGACACCATGTTCAACAAAGCCGTAAATGTCTCTAAAACCATCTTTTGGAATACCCAAAACTTCTGATACTTCATCTTTAAACCTATCAAACGGTATGCTTTTTTCTTGTTTATCTTTCCATCCGCCACCCGTTATAACCATGCTTTCTTTGTGATTAAAATTGAAATAGAGGTTTCTCTTTTTGAGCTCTAAAATTGTCTCATGAATAAATGCGGGAAAACCAACAATTCTCAAAGGCGTATTCTTATCTTCTGCATACTCCTTTAGCTTTTCTATAACGCCTTCCATATCAAAGAATGCAGCACCATCCTTACCTTTGTGGATGGCAAAAAACTTGTTCTTTGCAGGTGTAAAGCTGGCATAAGTGATGTGAGTGTTTGCTGCACCCTTATTGCCCTTTGTATCGGGAGAATAGCTAAAGACAATATAATTAGAAACTGTATCGCTTTTTATACCAACCCTTTCAACGAGTCTTTCTCTCATCGTGCTCTGCCTAATCTTAGAACCTTCATCCCAAAGTATGTGGCTTTTTTGGCCACTTGTGCCACTTGATGTAAACTCGTAGGCTATCTTCTCACTCGGCAAGCTTTTTAGCGTGTACCATTTAAGGACATTAACCATTATATGTGGAATGAGCTTTAAATCTTCTTCTTTTTTTAAAAGTGATGGACTTATGCCTTCGAACTCGCAAATCTTTCTGTAAATCTCATTGTTTTCATAGTGAAACTCAAAGGCTTCTCTCATCGCTTGAAAGAATATCTCCCTACACTCCCTGCTAACACAATACGGGTCTTTTATCTCAAACAACTTATCAAGATACTCCATCTTTTCCTCCTTAGTTAACCCTTCTGTCAATAAGCCTTTTTATCTTGCCCGTAATAGGGCTTCTTGGAAGGCTCCCAACAGGAACAAATTTAACATCAAATACGCTAAAATAGTTAGCATCAAAACCCATTTTCAAAATCTGAATGTTGTCAACCAAGCTTTTTATGATACCTTCTCTGTGTCTGTTGCTTTTTTGGATATCTGACGACTCAATCCTTAGAATAAAGCCAACAAATCCCTTTTCGTCTTCTGTTATCTCAACCTGATAATTCGGGCTTATCCCATCCTTTGACACAAAACTGCTTATGGCTCTTTCAATCTCACCCATAGAAACATAAGCACTTGCTATCTTGAAGTCTTCTCCTGCTCTGCCCTTTAAAACAAGTATCGGATTCTTATCACCACACTTGCAGGACTCTTTCTTTATATACCCAATGTCTCCAATCCTGTATCGTATAAGTGGCATGGCTGTCCTGTGTAAGTTTGTTATGATTATTTCACCTTCTTCTTCAGGCTCTGCCACTCTATTTTTTTCAAAATCGAAGATTTCAATAAACTGAAACTCCGTAGGTATGTGGTATTCTCCTGCTTCGCAATACTCACACTGATAACCCATAATACCGCAGTCTGAACTGCTGTATGCTGCAGCTTTTATTTCGGTGTTTGGAAAAGCCTTCTTTATGTGGGAAGACGCAGATTTACTTAGATGCTCACCGGCAAACATAATAAGCCTAACAGATTCAAAAACCTTGCCCATCGACAATGCCATGTCGCTTAAAGACACAAGAAGGCTCGGCACACTTAAAATTACAGTGGGTTTAAAGGTAAACAGAAACTCCATCATCTTATCGCCTTCCGTTCGAGCTTCTATCGGCAGATGGACAGCGCCAAGCATCTTTAAAATCTCGTGAGCTCCCAAAAAAGACGGCCAAAGATTTCCGCTAACAAAGAGATTTGCAACTATATCGTTCTCCCTTATACCCAACAGATGCAAAGCCTTTGCCTGAATCTCACAAAATTTATCCCACTCGTCATGGGTGAGCGTTATATACCTTGCAACGCCACTTGTCCCGCCCGTTGAGATTACTATCATGTTTTTGATTTCTCGTGTTATCATATCCAAAGAGTAAGGAAAAGCGTTGTTGTAAAGCTCATCTCTTGTAAGAAACGGTATATTCAGCCAATCCTTGTAAGTCTTTATCTCTCCTATATCTTCAAATTTTTTAGAATAGAATGCAGAGTGCCTTTTAGCAAAGTTAAATATCTCCTTCGCAAGTTCTAAACCTTTATCAAAAGGCACATATTTAAACTCCATATCCATCTTTGTCTCCTTTATGACTTTATATGTCTATGTTTTTTTGATGCTTGATTCTTGCTTATCCTTTTTATTTCAACTTCAATTAAGTCAAAACCCGCCGCTTTAGATAGATTATCGTATTTTGCAGCAAACTCTCGTGATAGCTTTTTGAAGTTTTCTATTAATGTATTCTTTACAAACTCTTCTTTATCCTTCTTGTCTTCAAATGAATAAACAGTAAACCTAAATACATCTATTTCACCTTTTTTAATCTTTTCGACTTCAAACAAGCCAGAGTAATGTATCTTGTCTTCTATAGAGTAAAGAATCGCATCAATCTTGGGTATCGTAAGATTCGTGCCATAAAAAACTATACTGTTGCTTGCCCTTCCGAATATGCACAGCATTACATCTGGTAAACTCTCAAACAGTTTGTCGTCAATTTTACCTTTAAGCTCTTCTTTATAAAGCAATTTTCCTTTATCCTTTGTGTTGTATCTTATAAGTGGTGTAAGCTGGTCTAAGGTTGCAACTATATTGCCATCTACAATCTCAACAAATGCGTTTTTCGAAGGCTCCATTATCATTGGCGTATCACCATCGCCAAACAACTCCTGTTTTAGGCTCTGGTTGTCAAAGGTCAAATACCTTCTTAAAGATATAGTTGATACGGTCTCAACAGCCAAAGCACCAGTATCTGCACTTCCATAACCTGTCCAAAGAACAGTTTTTGCATCTTCAGTATGACCAAACTTTAGAGTCATCTCTCTTCTATAAAACTCGCTGAAATACTCTCCAACAACAGCAAAATAGACTCTTCCATTTAACAGGTTTTTGTTATCCTTCACAAGGCTATAAATTACGCTCACATTTGACGGGTTTGTTATGAAGAGTATCTGCTCAAAATCCTTCTCAAACCTTTTTGCTATATTTGCGGCTTCTTCTATATCAAAACCAACCAAAGCACATGTTAAGGGATAATCCGATTCTGCAGCCAATCTTCTTACCATACAAGCAAGCTGCATTCCGCCTATCCACATCCCGAAAGCCAAAGCGACAATGATAAGCGTTCTTTTTTTGTGAATCCCGTAAAGCTCCTTTAGGGCTTCTTCGCTCGCCTTTATATAACCCTTTTCGTCTTCTGCCCTTTTTGGCCAATAGATTGTGCCTGTCTTTGAAAAACCACTTGATGCACCTATGAGAAAGCAGTTGTCGAAATCACCCTTTCTTACTGTTTTTTCCATTGGATAATAAAGCAGATAATTCTCTTTATTCATTATTGGTATATCTTCCCATCTATTTACATCCAAAGCATTATGCCTTTCTAAAAAATCCCTATAAGCTTCGACATTCTCTTTGACATCAAAAAACAAAGCCATCTTATCCATACTTCCCCCTTAGTCAAAATCCTTAATAACAGCGATTCTTAACCCACTCAACCCTATAGCAGTTCCAGCTACAACAAGTATCCATTTAACACCAATCAAAGACACTAAAAAACCAGTTAGTGCATAGCTAACAGGCATCAAAGAGAACGAAACGGCACTCAAAAACGACATAACCCTTCCCAAAATCTCATTGGGTAATTTTCTTTGAAGCAGTGAAAGTATCGTCACATTTAAAAAGTTTATAGAGAAGCCTATAGCAAAAAGCGTTATAAGTGAAACAGAGAAAAAGAGTAAATTAGCCAATACGACAAACATAATCCCCAAAACAAGAAGACCAACTGCAAGCTGAAACTTCTCCTTTGCCTTTATCTTCACATTGCCAAGCAAAATAGACGACAAAAACATACCAAACCCAAAGCTTGCCATCATAAAACCCATTCCCTTTGCGCCCGAGTGATACACGCTCTCTGCTATTATCGGTATAATAATTACAAGAGAACCGTAAAATAGGTTTATAATAGCAAGTTTTCCTATAAGCGTTGATGTTATCGTGTACTTCTTTATTAAACCAAAACCATCTTTTAAGGCATCAAAATAAGAACCTTTCTCTATATTAGACGCTGGCCTTTCTGCTTTTATTCCATACAATAGCAAGGCAGATGCACCAAAAGATAAAGCATTAACCAAGAATGCAAGAGGAACACCGATAGCAGCTATCAAACCAACACCTATAACAGGCCCTATAACGGCGCTGAAGCTTGTGCTTATCCTGACCAAAGCGTTTGCCTTTGTTAAATCTTCTGCCCTTACTATCTGTGGAACCAAAGCTAATGAAGCAGGCTGAAAATATCCAGAAGCTATAGACATAAAAACGGTAAAGAGCAAAATGAACCCTAAGTTTAACTTTCCAGAAAAAGCCAAAAGAGCCAGCCCAAAAACGCTTAACGCCTGCACAATATCTGTTATTACCATTATTCTCTGTCTTTTTTTGCTGTCAGCTACTGCACCTGCAATAGGTGAGATAAGCATAGCAGGAAGTGAAAATGATATCATAACAGCTGCTAAGACTATTCCTGATTTACCGTAATGATAGGCTATCCATAGAAGCGCAAGGGAATGAACACTATCGCCTATGCAGGATATAAAACGGGATAAAAAAAATCTCAAAAAGTATCTGTTGTTCTTAAAAATATCTAACACGGCTTATTCAAACACCCTTTTCATCATTGAAACAGAGTATCCAAACAACTCTTTTGCAAACTCTCCGTAAACCTTCAACCTTTCAACATTCACAAGCGTATTAAGATACTGAAAACGGATTAAATCTTTGCCAAAAAACCCAAAAGGTATTATGCCACTGAAGAAAAAACCGAGCGACTCTATTTTTTCTATCTCGTCGTCTATAGGTCTATCTCCCAACGATATATTGAGAAATATAACTTCAGCCTGTGTCGTAAACCTAATGTGATTAAAGGAAGCCTTAATCTTTTCAAAAAGGTCTTTACCAACCTTTACCACATTTATTGTTCCAAAACCCCAAGAAGTATTGTATTTTGCATCCAACTTTGTTGTCTTAAAATATACAGGTTTTGGCTCTTCTATCTCAAAACCGTGATGAACATATATCTTCTCTATCATATCTTTATGTTTTTCAGGTATAAACACGCCTAAATGTTCCTTAGACAGAGATTTAAAGTAAAACAGGCAAGTCTCCCTTTCTGAGAGTGGTTTTATCTCCATCTTCTTGTAATTAAAGTTTTTTGGAACAAGTCCAAATGATACACCACACACCTTAGAGCCAAACTTCTCGTTCACCTTTTGCGTCCTTGTATGACTCATAACAGGCTGAGAAAATATACCTTTCATCCTTAGACTCTTGGCTGTCTCTTCTAATTTCTCTCTCATTTTTGAAAGAATGCCTCTGCCTCTATACGAAGGCTCAACTATGGCTTTACCTATCTCTCCAACATCGTAAAATCCGTGTCTTTCTATTGCATAATGACCAACAATCCTGTTGTAAGTTTTATCAATAGCAACAATAGAAATAAGCCCACCCTTTCTATTAAGCTCTTCAATCCTTTCAGGATAATACACATCTTCTGACGGATAGGTATAGCCACAAGTTTTATATATCAACTGAGAAACCTGATATGCATCTTCTGGATTAAGAAGCTCTATGGATATATTATCTGTTGGCTCTAAATGTTTGCTTAAAAAAGGAATGGCATACTGGGTTATATCTTTTTTGGGTCTGAAGAATGTTATTTTTAGCTCTTTTCCTTCTTTTCCATGATTGAGCCACTCTATCTTATCGCATGTGTTTTTAAGCAGAGCTAACTGAAGCTTGCTAAACTGGTCATTCTCAGCAACTCTATCTCCAAACGGAATACCTTTATCCCTAAATGATATGCATAGGTGAGACTCGTCTATATTGACATCTATGTCAACTAAACCCTTCTCGTCTTCTTCAAACGAGTTTCTCAGTATATAGACAAACGACTCTTCAGCTATTAGCTCAAAACGAGTAAGACTCTCCTTTGAAAAACCTGCAACTTCAGCAGATTTAGAAATAAACGCTTTAACAACGGGCAAACAGCCTATATCGTTCTCAACAGTCAGCCTAAAGTTCACACCATCCCTATAAAACCAACTTTTTTCTCCTAATAATATAAATATTTTTACTTAAATCAACAACTATTTAAGCTTAACTATTAAATCTCCTGCTTCAATAGTATCGCCTTCTTTTAGGTAAATTTTTTCAACAACACCGTCCGTTGATGCTTTTATCTTCGTCTCCATCTTCATGGCTTCCGTAATAACAACTACATCGTCTTTTTTGACCTTATCGCCTTCTTTGAAGTTTATTTTGACTATCTTACCCGGCATCATGGCGCATATGTCCTTCGGGTCGTCAAGATTGCCCTTCACATTACTCTTTATGCTCGATGCGATTTTTTCGTCTTTTACATCAACACTTCTTGCCTGTCCATTCAACTCAAAGAACACGCGCCTATAGCCCTTCTTGTTCGGTTCACTCATGTTTATATATTTGACAAACAGGGTTTTGCCTTCTTCTATCTCCACTTCTATCTCTTCCTGTTTTTTCAACGGATAGAAGAACGATTTTGTGTCAAAAATTGACGCATCGCCGTATTCGTTGACAAACTTCACATAGTCAACAAACACATTCGGATAGAGCGCATAAGATATAACTTCTTCGTCTGTAAAATCCCTTTTAAATTTATCTTTGAGCTCTTTTCTTGCCTTATCAAAATCGTAATCACCCAGCAGTTTACCCGGTCTTTCTTTTATCGGTTTTTCGCCTTTTAAGACTATCTTTGCAAGCTTCTCTGGGAATCCGCCATAAGGTTGACCAAGCATACCCTTAAAGAAACTTACGACAGAATCAGGAAATGAGAGATTATCACCCTTCTTATACAAATCTTCTGGCTCAAGGTTGTTTTGAACCATAAACAGTGCCAAATCACCAACAACCTTTGAAGATGGCGTAACCTTTATCAAATCACCCAGCATATCGTTGACTTTCTTATACATCTTCTTTATCTCTTCCCACTTATCAATTAAACCCAAGCTTTCAACCTGAACTATCAGGTTTGAATATTGCCCGCCGGGTATCTCATGCTCATACACTTCGGCTGTTGGTGCTTTAAGGCCACTCTCAAATGGGAAGTAATACTTTCTAACCTTTTCAAAATAGTTGGCAGCTTCTTGAGCCTTATCTTCATCAATATCTGGCTTCTTCTCTGTAAATTTTAACGCCGCAAGTATAGAGTTCAAACTTGGCTGACTGGTTAGGGAAGCCATTGAGCTCATCGCAAGGTCAACAATATCAGCACCAGCTTCTGCAGCCATCAAGACAGCAGCTTCTCCATTGCCGCTTGTATCGTGCGTATGGAAATGAATAGGCAATCCCGTCTCGCTCTTAATCGCTTCAACCAAAACCTTAGCCGCATAAGGTTTTACAAGCCCAGCCATATCCTTTATGGCAATTATATCAGCACCTGCACTCTTAAGCTCCTTTGCAAGTTTTACATAATAATCAAGTGTGTATTTGGTTTTTGTTTTATCCAAAATATCACCCGTATAGCTTATGGCAGCTTCACAGATTTTACCCTGCTTTTTAACTTCTTCCATTGCCGGTTTGAGCTGTTCAACCCAGTTGAAACAGTCAAAAATTCTGAACACATCTATACCGGCTTCGGCAGAAAGTCTTACAAACTCCTTAACAACATTGTCCGGGTAATTGGTGTATCCAACAGCATTAGATGCTCTAAAAAGCATCTGAAACAGAATGTTTGGTATTCTCTCTCTCAACTTGTGCAGTCTATCCCATGGTGATTCCTTCAAAAATCTATACGCCACATCAAAGGTTGCACCGCCCCACATCTCAAGAGAGAACAATCCGTTCAAGTGATAGGCGTATAAATCTGCAACATTGAGCAGATCCTTTGTCCTTACCCTTGTTGCAAGCAGAGACTGGTGTGCATCCCTAAAAGTCGTATCGGTTATAAGAAGTCTTTTAGAACCCTTTATCTTAGATATAACACCTTCAACGCCTTCTTCGTCTAAGATATCCTTCCAGCCCTTTGGTGGTTTTTCACCAAAAGGAGCAGTATAAACAGGTATCGTTGGCAGAACAGTTTTATCATCTATAACGGCATTAGATGGATTATTCACAATATTATTTGCAAGAAACTTCAAAGCCTTGGTTGCTCTATCCCTTCTTTTTGGGAATTTATAAAGTTCGGGCGTGCTATCGACAAAATTGACATCAAACTTGCCGTTTAAGAATCTTGGATGCGTTATCACATTTTCAAGGAATTGGATGTTTGTTTTTACGCCTCTTACTCTGAACTCTTTTAAAACCCTTCCCATCTTCTTTGCTGCCTGCTCATAGGTTAAAGCCCATGTTGAAACCTTAACAAGCAAAGAATCATAATGCGGCGAAATCCTTGCACCAGCGTAAGCACTGCCAGCATCAAGCCTTACACCAAAACCTGCAGGGCTTCTGTAAACCTGAATTTCACCTGTATCTGGCATAAAGTTGTTCTCTGGGTCTTCTGTCGTTATCCTGCACTGGATTGCGTATCCTTCCTTTCTAATAGAGCTTTGAGAGTATATGCCAATCTCTTTGTCTGATAGCTTTTTGCCTTCAGCTATGAGTATTTGACTTTGAACAAGGTCAACACCCGTAATAAGCTCTGTTATTGTGTGTTCAACCTGAATTCTTGGGTTTACTTCAAGGAAATAAAAATCACCATTGCTTACTAAAAACTCAATCGTCGCAGCAGATGTGATATCGGCTTCTTTTGCTATCTTCAAAGCGGCATCGTATAAACCTTCAAGCACCCTTAACGGTAGGGATGGACTTGGCGCAATCTCTATCATCTTCTGATGTCTTCTTTGAATAGAGCAGTTTCTCTCATAGAGATGAACAATGTTGCCGTGCAAATCCGCAAGTATCTGAACTTCTATATGTCTTGGGTTTGGAAGATATTTCTCAACTATAACATCATCTCTTCCAAAGGCTTTAAGAGCTTCTCTTTTTAAGATATCAAAGTTTTCGTCAACTTCTTTGTCGTTGTTTGCTATTCTAATCCCACGGCCACCACCGCCTGCCGTTGCCTTCATCATTATAGGATAGCCAATCTGCGATGCTATTCTTTTAACATCGTCGGGTGTTTTTACATTCTCATCAGAGCCTTCAATAACAGGCACACCACAGGATTTAGCAAGCTGTTTGGAAAGCAGCTTATCGCCAAATAGCTTTATAACTTCAGGCTTTGGGCCTATAAAATTTATACCCGCATCCGAACACTTTTTGGCAAACTCGGCAGATTCAGCTAAAAAACCATAACCCGGATGAATAGCATCTACACCCTTTCTCAAAGCTAAATCAATAATCTCATCGATACTGAGATACGCTTCAACTGGGTTTTTATCTCTGCCTATAAGATAGGCTTCGTCTGCCTTGTATCTGTGCAGAGAGTACTTATCTTCTTCGGAATAGATAGCAACAGTCTTCTTGCCAAGCTCTGTTGCAGCCCTAAAAACTCTGATGGCTATCTCCCCCCTATTTGCACACATAATCTTGTTTAGCCTCATCGCTCCCCCCTTTGAGTATTATATGTGTAATGTTTTTAACATTTTACCTAATAATACCACCCATGTCAAATAGCTTATTGTTAAGTAATAGTATGTTAGTTAACTAATCGAAATTTAAAAAATTTAATCATGGAAAAGTTCGAGCACGAATTTCATATCGAGTTTTTTAATTTACTAAACATTCCAATATAACCTTATAGAGAAAGCGTTTTCTTAAAAATGTCAGTTCAATATTTAGAACAAAATTTACTTTTTTCACCATTCTAAACTAAAAAACAAAAATTATTGTCTTGACAAGGATTTTAGGTTGGAATATAACCTTAGCAACAAATTTTAAGGAGGTGGGCTATGAAGCGATTGTTAAGTTCGCTCGTAGCGGTATTGGTTGCCGTTTCGTTTTTGGCAAGTGCAAGCCTTGCCAAAGAGATTAAAGTTGGTGTTGTATGGCCTATGACAGGCCTAATTGCAGCATTTGGTCAAAGCGCTTGGAAGGGAGCAAAGCTTGCCCAATCAATGGAACCGACAGTAAAAGGTGGCTGTAAAATCCATCTAATTCTCCTTGACAACAAAGGAATGAAGGTAGAGACGGCAAACGCAGTAAGCAAATTAATCACCGAGAACCATGTAAAAGCAATCATCGGTGCAATATCAAGTAGTAATACGCTGGCTGGTGCTCCTATTGCCGAGAAAAACCACATTCCTATGCTAACATCTTCTGCTACAAATCCACTGGTGACAAAGGGTAAAAAATATATTTCAAGAGTATGTTTTATCGACCCATTTCAGGGTGAAGTAGCAGCAAGATACATTTATAATACTCTTCACCTTAAAAAAGCAGCTGTAATGATAGAAAAAGACCAAGACTATTCTATAGGTCTTGCCCACGCATTTATGAAAGCATTTAAAAAACTTGGTGGCAAGATTGTTGCTATTGAGTTCTTCCAATCTACAGACCAAGATTACTCTGCTCAAGTAGCTGACCTAAAGAACAAGAATCCTCAGATTATTTACATGCCATCTTACTATCAGGAAATCTCCCTATTTGCAAGACAGGCAAGGCAGTATGGCTTAAACCAACCTATAATGGCGGGAGATGGTGCAGAAGCCGATGCTCTTCTAAAAATTGGCGGAAAAGCAGTTAATGGGCTTACATTCACAACTCATTATGATGTTCATGCAGCAGCAACCCCTCTCGCTAAAAAATTCATAGCACTATTCAGAAAAAAATACCATGAAGACCCTGACGCTATGGCAGCTTTAGGAGCTGATGCATATTTCGTTCTTGCAAACGCAATCAACAAGGCTGGTGGCTGCAAGGCTACACCTGATAAAATCAATTACTGGATAAGGCATACTAAAAACTTCAAAGGCGTAACTGGAGTAATAACCATTAATCCAAAAACAGGCAACGCTATAAAAAGCGCCGTTATAAGAAAAGTAGAAAACGGCAAATTCGTATATGTAACAACGGTCAATCCATAAAAAATTCCAGGGTGGGCAAAGCCCACCCAATCCTAAAAAGAGAGAGGAAAAATGAACTCGACAGTTATTTTGCAACAGTTAGTTAATGGCATATCTCTTGGAAGTCTTTATGGTTTGGTGGCTATAGGCTATACAATGGTCTATGGAGTTATAAGGCTTATAAACTTCGCACACGGCGACATTATGATGGTAGGAATGTATTTCGCCTTTACAGGTGTAGCTATGATGTTTATGCCGTGGTGGGCTGCATTCCTGCTATCTATGATTGCAACAGCACTTTTGGGAGTTATTATTGATAGAATAGCCTACAAACCTTTAAGAAACGCAAGCAGAATCTCAGCTTTGATAACTGCCATCGGTGTATCCTTCTTTTTAGAGAATTTATTTTTGGTCGTTTACGGCGGTGTTCCTAAAGCCTTTCCCGTTCCTTCAGTCTTTGGCGGAGCAATAAATATACATGGCGTCATATTTCCTAACATAGCTATAATAACACCTATCGTGGCTATGATTTTTCTGGGGATACTTCTCGTTCTGCTCCACAAGACCAAATACGGTATGGCCATGAGAGCACTATCTTTGGACATGGAAACTGTGAGAATAATGGGTGTAAATGTTGACCTGATAATATCGCTGGTATTCGCAATAGGCTCCTTCTTAGCGGCTTTAGGTGGAATATTCTGGGCTATGAGATACCCAGCCATAAACCCATTAATTGGAATAATGCCCGGTCTTAAAGCATTTGCAGCCGCTGTATTGGGTGGAATAGGTTCTGTTGCTGGTGCAGCAGTCGGTGGATTCATAATAGGTATATCAGAAATCTTAATAGTTGCCTTATTCCCTGCATTAGCAGGATACAAAGACGCCTTTGCCTTTCTGTTTTTGATATTCGTTCTTCTGTTTAAGCCCACAGGTATAATGGGCGAAGACCTTGAAAGGGGGCGCTTCTAAAAAATGAAATTAGACAGAAATAATATACTAACGGCTCTTTTTATTTTAGCTATTTTTGTGTTTTTCTGGTACGGCAACCACAACTTCACAGCCTACTCCATAAGAATATGGGAAACAACGGCTATATTTCTTATGCTTGCAGCAAGCTACAATTTAATAAACGGCGTAACGGGTCAGTTCTCCTTAGAACCGAATGGGTTTGTCGCTATAGGAGCTTATGTTGCTGCAATACTAACATTAACACCTGCCCAAAAAGAAGCAATGTTTATTATCGAACCAATGGTTCCTTGGCTTGCACATCTTCACATGTCGTTCTTGCCTGCCCTAATAATAGCAGGTGTAGTGACAGCGATTGTTGGTTTTCTGCTTGGTTTTCCGGTTTTTAGAGTTAGAGGAGATTATCTCGCTATCGTAACACTTGGTTTCGGTTTAACAATTAGAGTAGTCTCAAACAACACAATAACGATAACTAACGGCGCTTTAGGTCTTAAAGGAATAGCAAGCTACACAAATATTTGGTGGTGCTTAGGATGGGCTGTAGTAAGCATGATAGTAATAATGAGAATAGTTGATTCAGCCTTTGGAAGAGCAATGAAAGCAATTAGAGACGATGAAGATGCTGCAATCGCCATGGGTATAAATACTCTATGGATAAAACAAGCAGCCTTTGTTACAGCAGCATTCTTTGAAGGTGTTGGTGGTGGGTTGCTTGCACATCTTATAACAACAATATCACCAACAATGTTTACATTTTTCCTAACCTTCCAACTACTAATAATAATAGTCGTCGGCGGTTTGGGCAGTATGACGGGAACAGCTATTGCAACAATTCTGGTTATATGGGGAAACGAGCTTTTAAGAGTCGTAGAGCAACCTATGAATATATTTGGATTACACATACCAGGAATACCTGGCATGAGAATGGTTATATTTTCTGTTCTCTTGATTGTAATAATGATATTTGCACGTGAAGGCATAATGGGACAAAAAGAGTTCTCGTGGGACTGGTTGTTCAGTAAACTAAAGGGAAGGGGAAATAACGCTTAGCCATGAGTGATGTAATATTAAAGTGCGATAAGATAACAATGAGATTTGGTGGGTTAACAGCTGTAAACCAGTTTTCAATAGAAGTTAATGAACACATGATATTCGGCATCATAGGACCAAATGGTGCAGGAAAGACAACAGCTTTCAACATGATAACGGGCAACCTAACACCTACAAGCGGAGAGATAATATTTTACGGCACAAATATCACAGGAATGAAACCCTATAAAATCGTCTCTTTGGGCATGGCAAGAACATTTCAAAATATACGATTATTCTCAAACCTATCGGTAATAGAAAATGTTTTAACAGGATTCCATCATAAGCTTAAATACAATCTCATCGACGCAATTTTGAGAACTCCAAGATTTTACAGATACGAAAAGCAGATGAGAGAAGAAGCAATGATGCTTTTAGAAAGCGTTGGCCTTGCAGACAAGGCAAACTTTAAAGCGAGCGAGTTGCCTTATGGTGAAAGGCGTAAGGTTGAGATAGCAAGGGCATTGGCAACAGGCCCTAAGATGTTGCTTTTGGATGAGCCTGCTGCAGGCATGAACCCGCAGGAGACACTCAATCTTATGTATTTCATACAGGAGATAAAAGACAAGTTCAATCTCACTATTCTTCTCATAGAGCACGATATGAAGTTTGTTATGAATCTGTGCGAAAGGATAGCCGTTTTAGACCACGGCGTAAAGATAGCAGAAGGCAAACCCGAAGAGATACAGAAAAACCCTGATGTTATCAGGGCGTATTTGGGAGATTTCCATGCTAACGGTTAAAGATTTAAATGTGTATTACGGCGTTATACATGCAGTAAAGGGCATAAGCTTTGAAGTTCCAAATGGCAAAATCGTAACGCTTATCGGTGCAAATGGTGCAGGCAAGTCAAGCACATTAAAGTCAATAGCAGGACTCGTAAAGCCAAAAGGCAAAATCCTATTTAAGGATAAAGATATTTCAAAAACGCAGGCTTATAAAATATCAAGAATGGGAATAGCTTTGGTTCCAGAAGGTAGAAGAGTTTTTGTCAATTTGACAATACTTGAAAATCTAAGAATGGGCGGTTTCAACAAAAAACACTCAGAGCTTGAGCCACTCTATGAGAAAATGTTTGAGTTATTCCCAATACTGAAAGAGAGAGCTCATCAAAAAGCCGGAACACTATCAGGCGGTGAACAGCAGATGCTTGCTATAGCAAGGGCTCTGATGAGTGAACCCGAACTTTTGATGCTTGATGAACCAAGTCTTGGTCTTGCACCGCTGATTGTGTCTGAAGTGTTTGATATTTTAAAAGAGTTAAACAAACAAGGCAAAACGATTCTCCTTGTTGAGCAGAATGCTGCCCAAGCTCTGCAGCTTGCCGATTATGGCTATGTGCTTGAAAATGGTCAGATTACTCTTGAAGGTGATGCAAAAGAGCTACTCGAAAACGAAGATGTAAGAAAAGCATATCTCGGTGAAACTTAATCTTGATTTTCATAAAAAAATGTTCTATATTTTGAAATCATGAAAATTGGAAGCAAGATTCGTGAGTTTAGACTAAAGAAAAATATGACCCTAAGGGATTTAAGCAAAAAGTCCGGCTGTTCCTTAGGGTTTTTATCTCAAGTAGAAAGAGATTTAGTTTCACCAACTATTTCAAGTTTAAGAAGAATAGCAGATGCCTTAGACATAAACATAATCTCTCTATTTGAAGAAAAAGAGTCACCAATCGACTCCATAGTCGTCAAAAAGGCAAACAGAGGCAGGTTTGAAAACAAACGCTCAAAGGTAAGATATGAGCTTCTGCGTCCACAGTTCTCAGATACAACGATAGAAGCGCTGTATATGTATCTTGAGCCGGGTGCTTTAAGCGGCCCAAATCCACATTCACATAACGGCGAAGAGCTGGTTATTGTCTTAAAAGGTCAGCTTGAGATAGAAGTGGGCGGAAAAAAGTATCTGCTGGAAGAAGGCGATTCAGCTGTCTATAACTCCAACATACCACACAGATGGAGAAATCCATCAGACAAGCAGACAGAAGTTATCTGGGTTAACCACCCACCAACATTCTAACTTGCATTTTTGTCAAAATTTTTAGAAAATAGCAGCAATTTATGATAAGGTAAGTGCCATGAAAAAAATTGAGAGTATCGAAGAGTTTGACTCTTTCATTTCAAGTGAAAAACCTGTCATAGTCGTTTTTTCAACACACGATTGTGCAACATGCAAACCCGTTAAAGAGAAAGTGGAAAAGAGATTTACACAGGTTGAGACAGCAGAAGTATTTTTGGATGATTTGACAGAGCTATCGGGAAGGTTAAGCATATTTAATGTGCCGACAGTGTGCATCTATCTTGAATCAAAAGAGCTTTACAGATTCATCAGAGTTTTTTCAATGGACGAGATAGAAGAGAAGCTAAACAGAATCTTACAATTCATGGAATAAAATGTTTATCCACGAAACCATTTTTAATCTAACCATAGACGAAGCAAAAAAACGCACAATAACGGATGTAAGGATTGGCTTGGGTTATACACTCGTCGAACTTGACGGCTCAATAGCTGGACTCTCATACAGCTTCTATTCTCAGCTTAACCTAAAAAACTGCACCGTCTTAAAAGAAGCAGGAGAACTTACAGGAAAAAGGGCTGATTTTCTTCTTGAGAAGATATTTTCATACAATCTGCTTGACTCAACGCTTGCCTTAGCAACAGCAAATGCGATAATAAACTCTAAAGAGATAAAAGATGAAAATATAGACATCGTTTCAATCATCACAAAGAGCGATAAAGTTGTGATGGTTGGCTATTTTTCGCCACTGATAGAGCCAATAAAAAGCAGGGCAGGTCAATTTGTCGTATGCGACAGAACACCAAGAGAAGAAAGCCTACCCGATTATGCTGAATATTTTGAGCTAAAAGATGCAGACATAGTTATTTTGACTGCAACTTCAATCATCAACAAAACCATAGATAATCTGCTTGAGATGATTAAAAAAGCAAAAGTTATTGCAATAATGGGTCCTTCAACGCCCATGAGCTGCTCCATCTTTAACAGAAACATATACCTTATGGGCAGCATAATAACAGATATACCAAAAGCAAAAGAGATAATCAGTCAAAGCGGCGGAACACAGAAGCTAAAGCCCGCTGTCAAAAAAATAAGCGTAAAGTGTGAAAGGAGAGAAAAATGAGACACTGTTTGAGTTTAAAAGACTTAACAAAAGATGAAATTTTAGAATTAATTGAGAAAGCAATCCAGATAAAATCAAAGATAAAAAACAGAGAAGATTATACGCCACTAAAGGGCATTATTCTGGGTATGATATTTGAGAAATCGTCAACAAGAACAAGACTATCGTTTGAGACAGGAATGAAAAGGTTAGGCGGTGACGCTGTGTTTTTGTCGCCACGAGATATACAACTCGGCAGAGGAGAAACGATTGAAGACACAGCCAGGGTCGTCTCAAGGTATGTTGACATAATCATGATAAGAACTTACGAGCACCAGAGAATCTTGACATTTGCAAAATATTCGTCTGTTCCTGTAATAAACGCCTTGACAGACCTGCTCCATCCGTGTCAGGTTCTTGCTGACTTAATGACAATCAAAGAGAAAAAGGGCAACATTGAAAATATAAAGGTTGCCTTTTTGGGAGATGGCAACAATATGGCAAACTCTTGGATTTATGCTGCAGCTGTTGTAGGCTTCGAACTATCTGTTGCAACACCTGTCGATTTTGCACCAAACGGCGTTGTTGTAAAAGAAGCATTGGAATTATCCAAAACAACCGGTGCAAAGATAACACTTACCGATAATCCACAGGAAGCTGTAAACAACGCAGATTTGATATACACGGATGTTTGGGCTTCGATGGGTCAAGAAGAGCAAAAAGAGAAAAAGCATGCTCTAATGAAATCCTATCAGGTAAATAAAGAGCTTACCAAATTTGCCAAAGAAGATTATATCTTTATGCACTGTTTGCCCGCTCACAGAGAAGAAGAAGTCTCAGCCGATGTAATTGATGATGAGAAGCACTCTGTTGTGTGGGACGAAGCAGAAAATAGAACATATGCACAACTTGCAACAATAATGAAACTAATTGGGAGGGATTAAGATGGATAAAGTTAAAAAGGTTGTTTTGGCTTACTCTGGTGGATTAGACACATCCGTAATCGTAAAATGGCTTCAGGATAAATATGGATGTGAAGTCATAACCTATACGGCTGATTTGGGTCAAAATGAAGATTTAGAACCCATCAAAGAGAAAGCCTTAAAAGTTGGAGCAAGTAAAGCCTATATTGAAGATGTAAGGGAAGAGTTTTTAAACGAGTATGTGATGAGAGCGTTCAAGTTTGGCGCTTTATATGAAGGCAAATATCCGCTCGCAACGGCTTTAGGAAGGCCTTTAATCACAAAAAAGATGATAGAGATAGCACAAAAAGAAGGAGCAGACGCCATAGCTCACGGCTCCACAGGGAAAGGCAACGATCAGGTAAGGTTTGATGTATCTGCCGTTGCTTTGAAACCAGATATAAAAGTAATAGCACCCGTTAGAGAGTGGGAGTTAAAGTCAAGAGATGAAGAGATAGAGTATGCAAAAAAACATGGAATTCCTGTTCCCGTTACGAAAGATAAACCATATTCGATTGATAGAAACATTTGGGGATTATCCGTTGAAGCAGGCCCTTTAGAAGACCCGTATCACGAGCCAGATGAAGAGATATACTCAATGACAACAAATCCACTTGAAGCACCCGACAAACCGGAGTATGTCGAGATAGACTTTGAAAAGGGCATTCCTGTCGCTTTGAATGGTCAAAAAATGAGCATCGTTGAGCTTGTCGAGAAGGCAAACGAGATAGCAGGCAGACACGGTGTTGGAAGGATAGATATGGTTGAAAATAGGCTCGTTGGCATAAAATCAAGGGAGATTTACGAAGCACCTGCTGCCGTTATGCTGCTTGAAGCAAAAAGAAGCTTAGATGAGCTAATTCTTGACAGAGAGACCCTGCACCTAAAAGACCAATTAGCTTTGAAGTATGCAGAGCTTGTTTATTACGGATACTGGTTCTGCGATTTAAGGGAAGCATTGGATGCCTTTGCAGACAAACTAAACGAAAGGGCAACAGGCACAGTCAAAGTAAAACTATACAAAGGCAAAGCCGTATCCGTTGCAAGAAAATCGCCTTACGGATTGTATTCGAAAGAGCTTGCAACATACGACCCAGGCGATACATTCAATCACAAATACGGTGAAGCATTCTGCTATATTTGGGGATTGCCTTTAAGGGTTGCTGGAGAGATAAAAAATAAGATGTAATCTGTGGCGGGTTAAAAGCCCGCCTTTTTGATTATGCCACATGCAGTCATAAGAACAGACGCCGATATAATAGGTTTCAGCGATAAAGATATATATTTCTCAAGCAAGGGTGATTTCTTTATAAAACCTGTATCAACAAAGTGTGATGATTTCTTTATAAGAACCTACCAGAAAAACGGCAAAATAGTCGTTAAGCTTGACAAAACGACATACCCGCTCATAACAGACGACATAAAACAGGCAATATTTGAGTTTGCAAGTTTTATAGCAGAAGAGACTCAGGGCTCAATAGTTCACCACAATCTTACAGACACAAACAAGGATTGCCAGATAATAAACAGATACCTAATAAAAGCCAACGATTTGAAGGATTTTGCAAAATCCAAGAACAAAATTATCTTAGAACTCGGTATGGGAAACGGAGAATTTTTAACAAAAATGGCAAAAAATAATCCATCAACCACATTCATTGGCTTTGAGATATCAAACGAAGCAATAGCAAAAGCTTCAAAGAGATTTAATGACGAGAATTTAAAAAATGTAAGAATAGTAAACTATGATGCAAAATACTGCTTGGACGTCTTTAAAGAAAACAGTGTCGATGCTGTATATGTGAACTTTCCCGAGCCTTGGTATAAATTCAAAAGGATAAAACATGCACTTTTAAACAAAAATACCATTAAAAAGCTAAAGAGAATATTGGCAGTTAATGGAGTTTTTAAACTCTTAACGGATAATTTAGCCTATGCAGTAAGCTCATCATTAGCCTGCAGTTTAACAGATTTAGAGAATATTCAAAAAAGAGTTATAGAGACGGCAAAAGAGAAGATAGAGACAAGATACGAGCGCAGATGGATAAGAAAAAGAAGACAAATTTACTCGGTTGCGTTCAAAAAGACAAAACCAACGGAAGAAAAACAGAGCTTTAACATAGATTTTCCTGTAAAAATAGAAAAAGAGTTTATCTTAAAAGATGGCATTATCTTTAAAGTTATGGAGATATTTACAAATAATCAAGACCAAAGAATAGCAGAAATCACATTTGGAGAGAGCAAAAACCCACAACACGCATATTTCGGCTTAACAAAAAACAATGAGCTATTTTTACTACCACAAAGCGTCTTCGTTCCAGATAGAGAAGCCTGCTTAGCTTTTGAACTCGCCAGAAAGTAAATCTTTAAAAATTCGTTTCTATTTATTAAATCTCTCTATCGTCTCCCAGCCTTCTGAGAATTTTCCAAGCTAACGGCTCTTTTATCTCTTTGTGGCGTGGAATGGTCTCAACAATACCAGTCTTAGGGTTAATCCACAAAGAATGAGATTTACCTTCTCTTTTTAAATAACAACCCATAGCTTTTAATCTTTTCTCTAAATCTTTTCTTTTCATCCTATAACTATGGTATCTTGAATAACATTTTCCGCAGGATAATTATTTAGAGCATTTTCTCTTAAATCTTCCAAGATAAGCTCTATAGCTTCTTTTAAACTCTCTTTAGCTTCTTCCACAGTCTCTCCTTGACCATTTGCTCCTGGAACTTCCGGACAGATAGCCCAATAACCACCTTCGGGGGCCGGTCTAATTATTGCCGTAAATTCAGCCTTCATTTTACAATCTCCTAACATTTTTATTTTTCAAATGATATAGCAACTTATTAAGGTTGTCAATTTATGAAAAAGCCCCCTGAAAGAATCAGGGGGCAGGTGGGTATTATCCGATTAGCTCTTTCATGTCAGAGTCAACATCGCTGATTGTTGAGATGTTGAACTTCTCAACAAGAACTTTGGCAACATTTTCAGACAAGAATGCAGGCAAGGTTGGACCCAATTTAATATTTTTAACGCCAAGATAAAGAAGTGCAAGTAAAACTGTAACGGCTTTCTGCTCATACCATGCAATATTGTATGCTATCGGCAGCTCGTTTATATCGTTTAAGCCAAACACTTCTTTAAGCTTTAATGCTATCACAGCAAGACTATAGCTATCATTACACTGACCAGCATCAAGCACCCTTGGAATACCATTTATATCGCCGAGATTGAGTTTGATGTATCTATACTTTGCACATCCTGCAGTCAAAATCACAGTATCCTTAGGCAGCTTCTTTGCAAACTCGGTGTAATACTCCCTTGCCTTATGTCTGCCATCACACCCAGCCATAACAACAAACTTTCTTATGGCGCCACTCTTAACAGCTTCAACAACCTTATCGGCAAGTTTAAACACCTGCTCATGAGCAAATCCGCCAATTATCTTGCCTTCTTCAAGCGGCGTTGGTGGTTTGCACTTTTTAGCAAGCTCTATAATTTCTGAGAAATCCTTTGGTTTACCATCAACCCTATCTGGAATGTGTTTTACACCAGGAAATCCTACATTGCCTGTCGTAAACACTCTATCTTTGTAGCTATCCTTTGGTGGCACAAGACAGTTTGTGGTCATTAGAATTGGTCCATTAAACGCTTCAAACTCCTTATCCTGTTGCCACCACGCATTACCGTAATTTCCAACAAAGTGCTCATACTTTTTAAATGCAGGATAGTAGTTTGCAGGCAGCATCTCACCATGCGTATATACATCAACGCCTGTGCCCTTTGTCTGCTCAAGCAACTCTTCCAAATCCTTTAAGTCGTGTCCAGAAATGAGAATACCCGGATTATTTCTTACGCCGATGTTAACTTCACTAATCTCTGGATGACCGTAAGTCTCGGTGTTTGCCTTATCAAGCAGAGCCATAACATCAACGGCAATCTCACCTGTCTTCATCACAAGACCGATTAACTCATCAACACTATGCTCTTCTGTTGTTGCAGCCAAACCTTCAATCATAAAATCCCAAATCTTCTGGTTTTCATATCCCAAAACTAAGGCATGCTCGCCGTATGCGGCAATGCCTTTAATTCCATAAATCATTAACTCTTTCAAAGACCTTTTATCTTCGTCTGTCTCTGCTGGAATTTTTGCATCGTCCCATTTGGCTAAAAACTCTTCTTTTGTTGAGCCATTCCATGTTGCAGAATCGTGCAATCCTTCGTCGCTTATGTTGTATTTTGCTTTGAGCTGGTCTCTTAGCCTTAGTCCTTCCCTTATTGCATCGGCGATTCTATCTTCGTCGAAGTTAACATTTGTAATTGTTGTAAATAGGGCTTTTGCTATGAAGTGAGCCACTTCTTTATCAACCTTGCCAGCCTTCTTAGCAACAACGCTTATACCCTTGCAGACGTAAACGAGCACATCTTCTAAGTTTGCAACCCTTTCATCTTTACCGCATACGCCTTTTGCTGTGCATGCTTGGTTTCTTAAAGTCTCCTGACATTGAAAACAGAACATTGACATGTTCACACCTCCTTGTTTTTTTCTTGCGTTAAATATATACTTTTAGATGAAAAAATAATTGATTTAGGTCAAGAATGGATAAAAAAGAAGCAATAGAGTTGTTTTTAGATGCCCTTGATATAAAGGACGATAAACTCATTAATGACATAAACGCTGTATCGTGGCTCATAAACAAACAGAAAAAGGAAGTTATCTTTCTTGAAGGTTCAAAAGGCAATAGTATGTTTTTCGTTGTAAAGGGTTTTGTAAAATTATTCAAAACTTCAGAAGACGGCAAAGAAGTGGTTATAAATATAATAGGAAAAGGCGAAACTTTTGCAGAAATTGTTTTGTTCTTGCAGGATACATATCCTGTTAGTGCAGAAGCAATTGAAGACACTCTCCTGCTTGAGATAAACTCAAACAGATTATTCGAGAAGATAAAAGAGAATCCCGAATTTGCAATGAAGCTGCTTGGCGTCTTTGCTCAGAGACTCAACTTTATGGCAAAAAGAATAAAAGAGCTATCGCTTGACGATGCAGAAGAGAGACTTATAAGCTATCTAAACAATCTAAAAGATGAAAAAAATATGGTTGTCCTAAGCATACCCAAAAAGGAGCTTGCAACTGCCATAGGAGTATCAGCAGAAACATTATCAAGACTCTTTAAAAAATTAAAAGATAAAGGTATAATAGACCAGAAAGGAAAAGAGATAAAACTAAAAAGATGAAAAAATCAGTATATGTTGCAACGATAGTCGGCTTAAGCGCTATAATTTTGGTTCTTTTAAGCTATATAACCTTCACAAACAGCTCATCTCTTCTTAAAATAGCTATAAATGCCTATCTCAAAAAATACAACATAACTTCAAGCTTTGAAAAACTAAACATAAAATCAGCTTCAAGCATAAACATAAAGGGCTTCAGCATAAAAACGGACAAAATTAAAGCCGATGCAGATGAGCTTTTGGCTAATTTGGACAAAAAGGGCAATCTAAATCTAAAACTAACAAACCCGATAATAGAGATAAACTTAAGCAGTCAAAACGAGTCCAAAGGCTCAAACTTCACACTGCCAGCATTAAAAATCGGCAGGATAGAGATAGACAACTTAACACTAAATCTTATAGCAAAAGAAAAGACTATAAAGATAAGCAAAATGAACATAAACTTAACAAGCAAGAATATAGAATTTACCGGCACAATAATCTTCAAAGACAAAAACTCTTCGCTCACTGCAGAGATAGAGAAAGCAAAAGGAGAGTTAAATTTCTCTTCTAATTCTATTCTAATCCCAAAAATGCTTATAAAACCCAAAAGTATAACATTCACAAAAGACAAGGCTCAGCTTCTTATAAAACAGCCTATATATATAACAAACCTTCTTATCAATCTCTCACCATTTTCTGTTAGTTTTGGCTCAATTGACACATCAGATTTACAGGCAAAATACAAAAAACACTTAGTCAACATTTCAAAAGCTGGTGTCTTTTTAAAACAGAGCATAATAAAGGCGAGTCTCTATCAGATAAACTTAGACAACAAACTCAAATTCAACATACCGACTTCAATTTTTGACTTAAAAAAAAACTTCTTAATATCTCTTTTGACAACCTAAGTTCAGATTACGAACTATTTACTTCAGAAAACATTGCAGGCAACATCTCGCTTAAAGACAAAACAGTTAACCTTAAAGTAATCAAAGGCGATGCGATTATTTATGAAAATTATTACATGGACTTCTCTGCATATCCAACAACATCAACTATTTACATAGACAAAAAAAGAGCTCTTATAGAAATAGGAAATATTGGCACAGTCGATATAAACAAAAACCCAAAAGGAACAACTGTAAAAATAGAGTCAGATAATTTAACAGCAGCGAAGAATTTTATTATCTCTGCGACAGAAAACGAGTTTTTAAATAACTTGAGTTTCAAAGGCAAACAGAAAGCCCTAATTCTTCTCAACATTAAAAACAGTAAACAATTTAAAGCCTTCTTAAATGTAGAAATCTCAACATTAAAATACAGAAACATCGAAGCAGAAGAGATAAAAATAAACACAGCCGTTGCATTAAACGAGAAACTAAAGCACAAAGGATATATAAAGATTAAAGAGATTAAGACAGGCAAATTAAATTCAGAAATAGACATTCAAACAACAACAGACAATAGCGTTTTAAAGCTGAAAGTGAATATAAAAAGCAATAAAGTAAAAATAGAGCCCTTTTATTTAACCTTAAACCTTGCAAAAAGAGAGATAGAAAGCTCAAAAATAAAGGCTTATGCAAACACAGACATAGCCAAGGCATCGGCAAATCTAAAGATTAGCGGAACAGAGAAACTCATAAACATATTGGGTAATATGACAGTAAGAATTTTTGACGGCTATCTAAAAATAGAAAACATAAAGCTAATCTTAGGAAAACTGCCCATACTCGCCTGTGATATAACTTTTAGACACATAAATCTTAAAAAACTTACAGACATGACCGACTTTGGAAGGGTAACGGGATTTGTTGAAGGATATGTTAAAGATTTAAAGCTTGTGAATTTCAAAAATCCGCTTGAGTTTGAAATGCTCGTTAAGACAGAGAATGTAAAAGGTGTGAGCAAAAGAATATCTTTGAAGGCAGTAAACAGTATATCGAAGGTCGGTGGTGGTATTGCAAGTGTCGCCATACCGTTTTTCAAAAACTTCGCCTATTCAAGCATAGGCTTTAGGGCAACACTCAAGAACAATATCTTCTCTTTACATGGACTTTACAAAGAAGGCAATAAAGAATATATTGTAAAGAAGGGTTTTTTGGTTGGTGTTAGTGTAATCAATATGAATTCAAACAACAAAATAGAGTGGAATGACTTTTTAAACAGGATAAAAAGAGTAATGAAAAAGAAAGGAGGTGTAAAAGAATGAGAAAAGCAAAATTTTTATGGGTGTTTGCAACACTACTGTTGTATGCTTGTGTAACGGTTAACATCTACTTCCCTGCCCAGGAAGTAAAAAAGAAAGCAAAGGAGATTGTCAACGAGATAAGAAGCGAAAAAGCCAACCAACGGCAGAACATCCAGCCACAATCCCTCTTCTTTAAGATTATCATTCCAAGGGCCTATGCTGGTGATGTTTTAAACACAACAAACGCCACGATAAATGCAATAAAACAGCGTATGAAGGCAAGATACTCCCAGATGAAGCCATTTTATCAGAAAGGATATTTAGGTGAAACGCTTAACGGATTCCTAAAGATTTACAAGCAACCAGCTTCTCTGAAGGATAGATTAAAGCTAAAGAAATTGGTCAATGCTGAAAATAGCGACAGAAACATGCTCTATAAAGAAGTTGCTAAAGCTCTGCATATACCAGCTTCACAGATAGACAGAGTCAGACGCATATTTGCAAAACAGTGGCAAGACACAGCACCAAAGGGCACCTATATCCAGACTGCAACAGGATGGATAAGAAAGTAATGCTTATAAGCCATAGTCGGAAGGGTTTAGCCCTTTGGCTATGGCGTACTCTCTTAAATCGTCTCTAATGAATTTAAGAGCAACACCAACAGCTACAGCATCGTCAAGATAGCCAACACCCGGCAAAAAATCAGGGATTATATCAAACGGGTTAATCAGATAAAGAAGAAGCAAGACAACCGCAAGAACAGTTCTCCGCGGAAGTGTGCACTCCTTATGGAAATAGCACTCTATCATCTGATAAGCCAACTTCAACTGCAAAAGACTATTCAACGCAAACTGACCCGGATTTTCTGCTATCTCTTCTACTCTCTTCTTTGCATCAGTTAAAAAAGCTTCAATGTCCAGCTCTTTTACCTTTTCAACCAAAGCAAAAGCTTTCTCTATCTTCTCTTTCATTGCTATTCTCCTTTTGGTGGAGCTGAGGGGGCTCGAACCCCCGACCTCCACGCTGCCAGCGTGGCGCTCTCCCAGCTGAGCTACAGCCCCTTATTCTTTTGGGAATGTATATTAAAATTTACTGTTATTGTCAACAAAATCAAACCCAGACACCATCACTCTCTTTTAAAACCTTCACATAAGCTCTAACACCATCTTCAAGAGAGATAAACTCATCCTTATATCCAGCTTTTCTTAGGTTTTTTAAGTCTGCACATGTGTATGTCTGATACTTTTTCTTGAGCTCTTCGGGAAACTCAATATACTCAATTCTCACATTTGAATAGAGCTGACTCATTATTTGTGCTATTTTTAAAAAACTCTCTGCTTTACCTGTTCCCACATTGAATATGCCACTCTTTGAAGGATTCTCCATAAAGAAAAGGTTTACTTTAACCACATCATCAACGAATATGAAATCTCTTTTGAAGTTTTCACTGCCTTCAAATAGCTTCACAGTCTCATCATAGAGTATCTGGTTGTGAAAATGATAGACAACTGACGCCATCTTACCCTTATGGTGTTCATTTGGCCCATAAACATTGAAATATCTCAAACCTACAATCTGAGCCGCCTTATCAAAACCCACCCTTCTTACATAGTTATCGAACATAAACTTTGAAAAGGCATACACATTTAAAGGATACTCGTTTTCTCTTTTCTCTTCGAATCCATTTTTACCAAGCCCATAGACTGAAGCACTCGATGCGTATATAAACCTTATCTTTTTGTCTGTTGCGTAATGAAGAAGGGCTTTTGAGTAATCGTAATTGTTTTTTATCATGTATTTGCCGTTTCCCTCAAGTGTATCAGAGCATGCACCCTGATGAAATATAAGCTCAATATCAAACTCGTTTAGCCTTTCTAAAAACTCTTCCTTATCGACAAAATCTACGAATTTAAGTGGGTTGAGATTTAAATGCTTTGCAGAGTTGGTTAAATTATCAACAATCAGTATATCATCTATGCCCTTCTCGTTAAGCCCTTTTACAATATTGCTCCCTATAAAACCAGCACCACCTGTTACAACTATCATGACATCCCCCAAAATTTTTTTGATTACAGCTAAGGAAAAGTATATAAAATAGGTATGTTTAAGTTCAAGTGTATCAGCTCCTACTGTGTCGATATGGGCAATAAGCTCTTCGTAAAGGCAATTAAAGAAGATGGTAATGTCGATTTACTGATATACGGCAGACATACAGACATAGATACGCTCGTATTAATGGAAGTTGAAGGCAAGATAAAAAACACAAACAAACCGTATCTTGTGGTTGATTCGGTAAACATAATAGACAGGTTTGAGAAGATAAGAGAGTCGTTCTCAAAACTATCCGTAGGTATGCTATTTTTGGAGATATCATACAGGGCAAACTGCTGCTTCAATTTACTGATAAGATGCTTAAACAAGCTTAAAGAGTGGGATAGCTTACTATCCCTTGTCTGCTTTTTGTATCTATTTTTAGAAGAGAATGGAGTGATGGACAGAAGCATATTCACACCAGAACAGATAGAGATGATTAACGAACTAACACAAGAGAAACCCAAAATACCAAAAACTAACGAAAAAATGATATTAAACAGCTTAAAAAACACCCTAATAAAAGAGATTCAAAACTATTTAGGAAGAGAACTAAACAGCTTAAAACTCCTTAAACTATGAGAGCAGTAATTCAGCGGGTAAAAAAAGCATATGTTGAAGTCGATGGCAAAATCACAGGCAGTATAGAAAAAGGGCTGCTTGTTCTTTTGTGCGTGTGTGAAGATGATACAGAAGAAGATATAAAATACATGGCAAAAAAAATAATCAACATGAGAATATTCTCCGACGAAAACGGCAAATTCAATCTATCGTTAAAAGATGTAGGCGGAAAACTTCTTGTTATAAGCCAATTTACACTTGCAGCCGATACAAAGAAAGGCAACAGGCCTTCATACTTCTATGCAGCAAAACCGGAAAAAGCAAAACAATTTTACGAAAAATTCAACGAGATATGCAAAAAAGAGCATGATATCGAAGTCCAAACCGGTATCTTTGCGGCCCACATGGATGTGCATCTAATAAACGACGGGCCTGTTACGATTTACATAGACTCAAAAGTCAACCGTCAATAATTCTCTTCTGTCCACATAGACGGCTCAAATCTTACAACCCTGTTGCGGCCACTCTGTTTTGCCTTATACATAGCAACATCGCTGAATTTTATACATTGCCACAGATTCTTTGAATCTTCTGGGAATATGGAAACACCAATGCTTAATGTTTTCTTCAGTATATTACCCTGAACAACAATTTCTGTCCTTTCCACTTCAGACCTTATACGTTCTGCAACATCTAAAGCCATCTCGTCATCAACATCGTTGAGTAGAATTAAAAACTCTTCTCCGCCAAACCTTATAGCTAAATCGGATTCTCTTATGGACTTCGTTATAGCCTTTACAACGCCTTTTAGCACTTCATCGCCAACATTGTGTCCATACACATCGTTAACTTGTTTGAAGAAATCTATATCACACATGAGTATTCCAGCATTGGTATTCCTTCTTTTTACCCCTGCTGCAAATGTCTGAGCAAACTCATCAAGGAATCTTCTGTTATAAAGACCCGTTAATGGGTCTCTCATCGTTGACTCTTTAAGCTGACTCAACAGTCTTTTTGCTTCTATAACAGGTGCCGCTTCTTTTAAGAAGACTTTAAGCCTTTTAACCTTAGTGCAGAGTTCATCATTTTTCTCCTTATCGTCAAACACAAGCTGAACAACACTACCGACGCTCCCGCCGACCATCAAAGGAAGACAGATATGATTCTTCTCCTTTGAATAAAGAAAGCTTAAGCAAACTTCTTTTTCCAAGAACGAGTTGACTTCTTTTGCTGTTCTTGCGGCCCTACAAAGAGTGCAGTCTATAAGCATATCCTGCTTACACATCATCTTCTCATCGCCATATACGCTAATCTGTTTCATTGCATTCTTGCTGTTGTTAACTTCAAATATGTTAAACTGCTTTATGCCAAACTCATCTTTTATAAGGTCGAATATTCTCTTATAAACGGCATTAACATCCAAATCATCTTCAATTGTCTTCTTAAAGAGCAACAATTTATAACTCTCATCTACAAACCTGTTAAAATTTTCAACCAGAACACCAAGTTCGTCTGAGCCTTTATAGGGAAGTTTTAACTCTGGCGATATCTCTTCTTCAACAAGCTTCTTTGATAATTCACCCATTCTTCTTAAATGACTTGTAATCGTTGATACAATAATCATAAACACAACGGCAGCTATAACAGTTATACCTGCTCCCATAAGAACACTATTTAAGGTGGTAATCAACATGTCTTTTTCTTTTCTTATCTTGTAATCCTTTACAACCCTATCTATGTCATCAAGATAAAAACCGCTTCCTACAACCCATCTCCATGGATAAAAATACCCAACATACGATATTTTTGGATAACAGACCTTACTATCTTCTCCGAGCTTTGGCCAGCAGTAACTGACAAAACCCCCACCTTGAGCTTTTATAATCCTTGCCATCTCTCTGAATACATAAACACCATTTTTATCCTTAAAATCCCAAACGCTTTTGCCGTTTAAGGAAGGTTTCGGCGGGTCAAGTATCATTATGCCATCAAGCGTATTTATCCAAACATAATCATAATTTGATATATTCTTACCAACATTATACCTGATTGAATTTACGAATTCTATCGCTTTTCTTTTTGCTACATCTTCACTATACTCACCTTTTTTAAATGATTCATAATATTTTTCTATTCCATCTATGGCTATGTTTACAATACTTCTTACCGTATCTTTCTGACTATTTATAAGTCTTGCTTTATATATTTCCGCTTCTCTATTTATAGACCTTATATTAACAAGAACATAATACGAGTACCCTACCATACCGATAAGAGCTATAGAGACAAGATATGCGCCTATAATTTTAAAACGTATGCTCCGAGAAAAAAACCACCTCTTAAACTCGTCAAACATACACCTATTCCTTTGGTTCTTTTTTGTTTCCCAACATAAAATATAATTTTGTTATTGTCAATAAAAAATTAAAAGAAACAACAAAAACACCTTGTAATAAGTTGTGTTTTTTTCTATAAACAATCTCTGTGAAAGCAAAGGTCAGTGAGATTTTCTTCTCCATCCAAGGAGAAGGTAAATTTATAGGCCTAAAAGCGGCATTTATAAGGCTATGCGGATGTAATTTAAACTGCTACTTCTGTGATACAAAGTATGCCATCAACTGCACCGATGAGTTTACAGACGAAGAGATACACTCTCAAATCCTGCAATTCAAAACAGAAAATGTTATATTTACGGGTGGTGAGCCCACACTTCAAGATGAGTTCATAGCATACTTCATAAAAAAACACCAAAATTATAGATTCCTTCTTGAGACAAACGGCACCATATTTCCACAAAAAAGTATAGAGTTACTCGAGCATATCGTTGTAAGTCCCAAAATGTTTGCGCTAAATACAACCGTTCTGTTTAAGATAAAAAAGAGAGCAAAAAGCGTCGAGTTTAAGTTTGTAGTTGAAGAAAACTTCGAAGAAGAGATAGAACTTGCAAAAAAACTCAACCTAAAAGAGATAACGCTTCAACCTATCTGGTTTAAAGACACTCTAAACTCATATCTTGAAAAGACAAGAAAAATCATAGAAAAAGCAAAACAGTATGATATAAATGTTCGAGTCATTCCGCAGTTGCATAAAATTTTATACGGAAACAAGAAGGGGGTATAAAATGAAAAAAGCAATCGTAATTTACTCTGGTGGTCTTGATTCAACCACATGTCTATTTTGGGCATTAGATGAGTTTGATGAAGTGCACACAATCACATTTTACTATGCACAAAGACACTCCATAGAAATAGATTACTCAAAAAAAACACTAAAAATCGCAGAAGAGATTAAGAAAAAAAGGGTATTTGCTCACTATTTCGACATAGATTTATCCCAGATTGGCGGCAGTGCCCTAACAGATAAATTAATAGAAGTGCCAAAAAACAGAAGTGAAAAAGAGATAGAAAACGGCATACCGATAACCTATGTACCTTTTAGAAACGGTGTATTTTTATCCATAACGGCAGCAATGGCTGAAAGGTTTGAGATTGAAAACATCGTGGGTGGCTGGAATATGCTTGACTATTCTGGATATCCAGATTGCAGAGATGAATTTTTAAATACATTTGAAAAGGCAATAAACTTAGGCACAAAGGCAGGTAGCGAAGGTAAAAGATTTAAAATCTTAACGCCACTTATAAGAATGAAAAAGTCAGAGATAATCCTATTTGGAAAAGAGCATGATGCAGACTATTCATACTCCTATTCCTGCTATAGCGGAGATAAGACACCTTGTGGTGAATGCGATGCGTGTATTCTAAGGGCAAAGGGATTTAAAGAAGCTGGCTTAGAAGATGATTTTTTGGTAAGATTAAAGCGTGAAGGTCATAACAGCACATAAAAACCCAGATTTTGATGCAATAGCAAGTTGTGTAGCGGCAAAAAAACTGTATCCTGACGCAACTATATTCTTTCCAAAAATTCAGCACAAATCAAAGAAGCAGTTTCTTTTGCAATCCTTAATATACCCATTCATGGAAGACAAAGAGTTTGAGCCAGATAAAGTTGATACGCTTATTGTTGTTGATACACACTCATCTAAACGCATAGAACCACAGTTTGCTCAACTTGTAGGCAGTGTGAAAATAATCTGCTACGACCATCACAAAGATGGAGACTTAAAGTGCAATGAGAGTTATTTTGTCAATTACGGTGCAAACACAACCCAGCTTGTCGAAAAGATAATAGAAAAAAACATTGAAATAGACGAAGAAGAAGCAACACTATTCATGCTCGGCATATACGCAGATACAGGCAGGCTAACATTCACATCAACGACGCCAAACAACATAAGAGCTGCCGCTTTTCTACTCGAAAAGGGTGCAGATTTAGAAACCGTCAAGAGCCTTCTTGAAGAAGCTTTAACGGAGACAGAAATAATTATCCTAAACGAACTTGTTAGAAACAAAAGAATTTACGAGATACATAACAAAAAAATTTTACTTTCGTTTGCATCACTCGACGAATATACATCCAATGTTGCAGGTGTTGTTTCAAAAATAATGAGCATAGACAACACAAACGCAGCGATCTGCATATTTAGAATGGGAACAACGACCTATGTTATAGGCAGATCAAACGACCTAGAAATTGATGTATCAAAAATGCTGAAAGAAATCGGTGGTGGCGGACATCCACAGGCTGCAAGTGCTACAATCAAAAATGCAACACTTATCGAGATAACAGAAAGACTAAGCCAGATAATAAAATTAGAGTTAATGGAAAAAATAAAAGCAAAAGATATAATGAGTTTCCCACCCAAATATGTTTATACAGATGATACATTAGGGAAAGTGAACGAGATATTATCAAAAAGCGGCATGAACGCTTTAGTTGTTGTCGATAGAAAAACCGACAAAGTAGAAGGCATAATAACAAGACAGATAGTAAACAAAGCTATATATCACCACATGGAGAATGAACCAATTGACCTTGTAATGAATACCGAAATAAAAACCGTTGATGAAGAGACGAGTTTTAATGTTGTAAAAGAGATAGTGCTCGATGAGAAACAGAGACTCATACCTGTTCTAAAAGACGGCAAATTGACAGGCGTTATAACGCGCACAAATATCTTAAAGTTTTTAAGCGAGAGCATAAATAGAGAAAAGCCACTGCAGCTTCAAAATATCTCATCAAAGATAAAAAACATACTCCCACCCAATGTCTTAAACTGGCTTACAAAGATTGGTATGTTCTCAAAAACGCTTGGATTTAACAGCTATTTGGTTGGTGGTATTGTTAGAGACATAATAATGGGAGAAGAGAATCTTGATGTTGACATAGTAATAGAAGGTGATGGCATAGCATTTGCCAAAGAGTTTGCAAAAAAATACTCATGCAAGATAGCAACACACGAACGCTTTAAAACTGCAACAATAATAACACCCGATAATTTAAAAATTGATATAGCAACGGCAAGGGAAGAGTATTATGCTCTGCCAGGTGCTTTGCCCGTTGTCGAAAAAAGCTCAATAAAATTAGATTTATACAGAAGGGATTTTACCATAAACGCTTTAGCCGTAAAACTTCATGATGAATTCGGAGAGCTGCTTGACTTTTTTGGCGGGTTAAACGACATCAAAAACGGAAAAATCAGGGTATTACACATGCTAAGCTTCATAGACGACCCAACAAGAATGTATAGAGCTGTAAGGTTTGCCGCCCGCTTCGGTTTTGAGATAGGCAAACAGACAGATAGGCTAATAAAAACAGCCGTTGACTTGGGCGTAGTCAAAAGAGTTGAAAGAATTAGGATATTCCACGAGATAGTGCATATTCTAAATAATAACAATGTTAGAGAGAGCTTCGAAATGTTAAAAAGCTATAGGCTAATAAGGGCTTTGGATAAAAGGTTTATAATCGATGAAAGAATCTTAAATTATTTGGAAGAGACAGAAGAGATTGTAAAGGGCTGCTCGCTTTTTTGTAAAGATAAAAACATTAAAAGAGAGCGAGTGTTCTTGAGTGTGCTTGAATATCTATTTAGAAGAACTGGAAGTTTTTGCGAGATTATAGGAGCAGATGAGTCAACATTTGAACAGATAAAAAAGATCACAAGCAAACTACCACAGGCAAATGGTATAATAAAGAAAAACGATGTTGACAATTTACAGATTTACAACGCTTTATCGTCTATGCCACTTGAAGGTGTTTTGGCACTGTATGTTCTTTCTAACAATAAAGACAGAGTGCTTCTCTACTTAGAAGATTTAATGCACAGAAAACCACTAATAAAAGGCAAAGACCTTATAGATCTTGGGTTTAAACCATCTAAAATATTTTCTGAGATTATCCAAGATGTATTCAACAGACAGCTTTTAGGTGAGATAAAAGATAAAATTCAAGCAATAGAGTATGTAAAGAAGAAGTATAAAAATGAGAGAGATAATAATTAAACTTCCAAATTGGCTGAATAAAGAGTGCAAACAGAAAACCTTTTCAAACGATAAAGAGAAAATGGAGTTTGTGATAAACCTTACAAAAATAAATGTTGAAAACGGTGGTGGGCCATTTGGAGCAGCTATCTTTTCAAAAACAGGCAAGCTTATATCCTGCGGCGTCAATCTGGTTTTGCAAAATAGACTATCTGTTTTACATGCAGAGATAGTGGCATTTTTAACGGCTCAGACTAAATTAAACACATACGACTTATCCAAAATTGGGGATTTTGAGCTTTTCTCATCGTCCGAACCGTGTGCCATGTGTCTTGGTGCGTGTTTATGGAGCGGAGTAAAACGAGTTGTGTTTGGAGCAGAGTCTTCTTATGCAAGAGAAATAGGTTTTGATGAAGGACCTGTATTTAATGAGTCTTGGGAATATTTAAAGAGAAAAGGCATAAAGGTAGAAGGCAGTCTTCTTAAAGAAAAAGCGATTGAAATTTTGCACCTTTACAAAAACAGAAACGGCATAATTTACTAAAAAGGGCAGGTTTCCCCGCCCTATAGCAATTTTAGAAAATCTTAAAGATTATAAGAGAAAGTTGTGGTATGTATGTTGCAAGCAAAAGACCTACAAGATAAGTTAAAAACCACGGTATAGATGTTTTTGTTATATACTCTATACTCTTTCCCGTTATACCCATAGCAACAAATAGGTTCAAACCAACCGGTGGCGTTATCTCTCCTAATCCCATATTTATTGTGTAAATTATACCCAGCTGGATAGGGTTTATTCCCAAATGCATAGCTACAGGGAAAAACAAAGGTGCAGTAACCATGACTATACTCGACGGTTCCATAAAAGCGCCAAATATGATTAAAAGAACATTAATACCTGCAAGGAACATTATTTTGCTAACATGGGCCTGAATTATCATGTCAGAAAGTTGTTGTGGTATCTGTTCAATAGTTAGAAAATACGCAAAAAGCATAGCATTTGCAATAATAAATAAAATCATTGCACTTGTTGCCGAAGCTTTAAGTATGACTTTGGGAACATCGTTCCATGTCATATCCCTGTAAACAAACTTGGCTATAAAAAAGGCGTAAACAGCAGAAACGGCAGCGGCTTCTGTTGGCGTAAACATACCGGAATAAATACCGCCGATTATAATAACTATAAGCATTAAAGCCCAAAAACTATCAACAAACGCCTTAAACCTCTCTTTTGCTGAAGCTTTTTGGCCTTTTTTAAATCCGGCTCTCCTTGCCATAAAATAAGTAAGAGCCATCAACATACCGGCTATAACTATGCCCGGTATGACACCGGCTAAAAACAAATCACCTATGGACTGGTCAACCGTTACACCGTAAACTATCAACACGATAGACGGTGGAATTAGAATACCCAAAGAACCTGCCGTGGTTATTGAACCTATCGCAAATACATCGGAATAACCGGCTTCCCTAATTGCAGGTATCATAATTGAACCAATAGCAGCAACAGTCGCAGGACCTGAACCGCTAACAGCTGCAAAAATGGCACATGCCATAATGGATGTCATGGTCAAACCACCCGGAAGATGTCCAACCATAGTATGAGCAAAGTTTATTATCCTTTTAGCAGTTCCACCTTCAGATAAAAAAGCACCAGCTAAAACGAAAAACGGTATTGCCATTAAGGCAAACTTATCAAGAGCCGTAAAAAGTTTCTGGGCAATAGAAAGCATAGGAAGACCTGCTATAGTGTAGATAGCAACAGTTGCTGTCATACCCAAAGCTACAGCTATAGGAACATCTATAGCTATTAGAAAAAATAAAATGCCCGCTACTATCAAAATTGTCACTCTATCAAGCCCTCCTTCTCTTTTTCTTCAAGTTCGGCATCTATCCCCATCTTTTTAAGCTCAGATGCGGGCGTCAAAATAATATCGACTATCTTAACAAAAACTCTCCAGGTTGCCGTTATCATGGTAATAGGAACAACAAGATAAATAATCCAGAAAGGTATCTGAAGATCTATCGAAACCTGACCTGTCATGTAGTCAAATTTTACAAGTTGAACTCCCAAATAAGCAAGCATAACAAGGAAAAATAAAACTATAAGCCTCGAAAGAATAGTAACCGCCTTACACAACTTTGCCGGCAAAGCTTTGACAAGGGCATTGAAGGACATATGCATATCAACTTCAAAGCCATAACTGGCACCAAAAAGTGTCATCCATATAAATAGATAGGTAGTCAACTCACCCGCCCATACTATGCTTGCATTAAACACATACCTTGCTACAACATTAACAAAAGCAAGTATAGTAGCGGAAGACGCCAAGATAACCATCAATGTTTTATCTACAGCACCCAAAACCCTATCTATCTTTTCAAGCGTCTCTCTCATACTAAATCTCCAATGATAAAGTATCTTAAAAAAGAAAAAGGGAAGGCTGGCCAGCCTTCCCTTGAAAAGGTATTTTATTTAATTCCCTGCTGCTCTTTTATAGCTTCTTCTATCAAGTCTTTTCCTATAACTTTGTAGAACTTCGGATAAATCTTAACGAGCGTTTTTCTCCATATCTCTCTCTGAGCAGGAGTGAGAACTACATCTTTAACTTTCGGGTCTTTAAGAACTAAAGCTCTCTGCTTCTTTGCAAGCTCTTCAGCTAATTTTCTCTCATAAGCCGTAGCATCTCTTACGCAGCCTTCAAGAATCTTCCTGATTTTTGGCGGCAAACTATCCCAGAACTTTGCGTTCGTAACGAGAACATAACCTAAATATCCATGATATGTCTCCGTTGTATAAGGAGCAACTTCATAGAATTTCTTTGTGTAAAGGTTAGACCATGGATTCTCACAACCGTCAACAACGCCCTGTTCTAAAGCAGAATAAACTTCAGAGAAAGGCAAAACCTGTGGGCTTGCACCCAAAGCCTTAAACTGAGCTTCTAAAACCCTTGAAGACATAATTCTAAACTTCAAACCCTTGCAGTCCTTAGGAAGAACGATAGGATGCTTGTTGTTTGAAAGAACTTTAAACCCATTATCCCAATAAGCTAAACCAAGCAGACCCTTTCTTCTGAATAGGTTAAGAATTTTCTTGCCCACAGGACCATCCATAACCTTGTGCAATCCTTCAGAGTTTTTAAACAAGAAAGGTAGGTCAAATAACTGAATCTCAGGAATCCATCCTGTAAACTTAGCCGTTGCAGGGCATGCCATTTGGATAGCACCCATCTGCAAAGCCTCTATCGCTGCTCTATCATCATAGAGCATAGCGTTTGGGTAAACCTTTACGATAACCTTGCCGTGAGTCCTTTCCTTGACTATTTTTGCAAAATACTCAGCTGCTTTACCCTTAGGTGTGTCTACTGCAACAACATGGCTGAATTTAATGATGATAGGTTTAGCAAATGAAGAAACAACAAAAACCAATGAAACAAGTAAAACCATTACGGCTTGCAAGAGCCCCCTTCTCATAAAACACCTCCCATAAAAAATTTTCTTACTTACAACCCTTTCTCTGAGCATCAAATGAAGCTATCGCTATCATATCTTCTATCATCTGAGATGTTGAACCCATTTCAAGAACATGAGCAGACTGTTTTAAACCCACAAGGATAGGGCCTATAGGATAAGCACCACCCATCTTGTATAACAGTTTGTATGCTATGTTTGCAGCATCAAGGTCTGGGAATACAAGAACATTCACATCTTTATTGACAAGGTCGCTAAATGAGTAGAATTTGTCTATCAAATCCTTATCAACTGCCACATTGGCTTGAATCTCACCGTCAATAATTATTTCTGGATGCCTTTGCTTTACTATCTCAACAGCCTTTCTAACCTTTGTCGCATCTTCCTGATTATTGCTGCCAAAGTTCGAGAACGAGAGCATAGCAACCACGGCTTTGTCATCAGTTAAATCTTCATAGAAGCATGCAGCTTCTTTTGCTATAATCGCAAGCTCTTCACTTGTCGGGTCAACATTTATTGTCGTATCAGCAAAAACATAAATCTTGTTCTTGATTATCATAACATACAAACCCGCAACAACGCTGTCCTGTTCTTTATCAAGCACGGTAAGGACAGGTCTTATACCAGCTGGATAGTTGTAGGTTTCACCTATAATCATAGAATCGGCGTCTCCGCTTTTCACCATCATAGCAGCAAAATAATTTGGTCTATGCTCCATAATGTAAGATGCTTCTCTGCGTGTTAGCCCTTTTCTTTTTCTCTCTTGATAGAGCATTTCGGCATATTTTTCTGTCTTCTCATAATACAATGGATCTATAAACTCAATCTTATCAAGCAAACTCTCTTTTAGTCCAAGCTCTTTTATTTTCTTTGCAACATCGTCTTTTGTAAAACTTCGAGCACCTATAAATATTGGCTTTACGATACCTTCTTCCAAAGCATCCTGAACTGCTCGTAAAATATTTGCATCTGTTGTTTCTGTAAATACAACCCTTTTTGGATCTGATTTTGCTTTATTGTAAATGTATCTTGTTACAGCCTTTGTTTTATCCAGTCTCTCTTTTAGGCTTTCTTTGTACTTTTCTATATCGAACTCATCTTCATCAATTTGAGCAACACCAGACTTTATAGCTGCTTCTGCAACAGCTGGTGCAACATAGAACAAGACTCTTGGGTCAAAAGGTTTCGGTAGGATATACTCAGGTCCAAACTTAAGATTTTCAACACCGTATGCCTTCAAAACACTCTCTGGCACATCTTCCTTTGCAAGCTGAGCCAGAGCTTTAGCTGCCGCCATCATCATCTCATCGTTAATCTGCGTTGCAAATGTATCGAGAGCACCTCTAAACAAAAATGGGAACGCTAAAACATTGTTTATCTGGTTAGGGTAATCACTTCTTCCTGTTCCCATTATAACATTTGGATTAGCCCTTTTTGCAGCTTCGTATGTTATTTCTGGGTCTGGATTTGCCATAGCAAAAATAATTGGCGGGTCAGCCATCTTTTTAACCATCTCTTCCGTAAGGATATTAGCTTTCGAAACCCCAACGAATATATCGGCACCTTCTATCGCTTCTTCAAGTGTTCTGGCCGATGTATCAGCAGCAAAAAACTCTTTATATTTATTCATCCTTTCAGTTCTGCCTTTATAAATAACACCTAAGGAGTCAAGCATTATAATGTTCTCTCTTTTCAGTCCAAGAGTCATGTAAAACTTTGCACAAGCAATACCAGCAGCACCCGCTCCAACAACAACGAGCTTGCATTTAGATATATCTTTACCCGTTATCTCCAATGCATTAAGTAAAGCTGCACCGCTTATAACGGCTGTTCCGTGTTGGTCGTCGTGAAACACAGGTATCTTCATGCGCTTCTTTAACTCATCTTCTATATAAAAACATTCAGGAGCTTTTATATCTTCCAAATTTATACCGCCAAAGGTTGGCTCTAAAGCAGCAACTATTTCTATAACCTTATCAGGGTCTGTCTCGTTTATTTCTATATCAAACACATCAATATCGGCAAAGTTTTTAAACAGATTGCCCTTACCTTCCATAACAGGTTTACTTGCAAGGGCACCTATATTACCCAAACCCAAAACAGCCGTTCCATTGGATACAACAGCAACAAGATTGCTCTTTGATGTGTATCTGTAGGCAGCCTTTGGGTTTTCTGCTATAACTTCACACACTTCAGCAACACCGGGTGTATAAGCTAAAGATAAGTCGTTCTGAGTCTGAAGTGGCTTTGTGGGCTTTACCTCTATTTTTCCGGGCCTTCCGCCCCTTGAATGATACTCCAAAGCCAACTCTCTAAGCTTGGAATGCTCCATTCACTAACCCTCCTTTACGCATTTCTAACTATTTTTTATATTCTAAAAACAATAAAGTGTCAATTAAATTTTTTGCCATTTTTTCGTTAATGTTTTTACCATAAAGTAGTTAGATAAACAAACGGTTGTTGTTATGGCAGCAACTATGCTTATTTGATAAAAAACGGCTTGATTCGGATTAACACCTGATAGTATCTGCCCTGTCATCATACCAGGCAGAAAAACAATACCCATTCCGCTTGCAGAAGCAAGAGACGGCAGTATAGAAGCCTTAAGAGCTGACCTTCCTATAAACTTTAAAGCTTCTTCTTCTGTTGCACCAAGACAGAGCAAATCTTCTATTCTGCCTTTACTATCCTTGTATGAAGAGAAGAATCTCTCTATGCCTATGGTTGTCGAATTCATAGAATTGCCAACTATCATACCCGCAAGCACGATAAAATAACGGGCATTTAAAGACTCAAGACCAACAACACCAAACAGCATAACAACAAGCACAGCAAAACTCGACAGAAGAATGGACAAAAATATATACCAACTCAAGCCTGAAAAGTTAACTCCGGCACGCTTAACAACAATCCTTGAAGCAAAGTATATCATCAAAAGGTAAATCAACATATTTAAGATGGTTTTATCCCAAACAAATACATAAGATAAAACAAACCCTGCAGCAAAAAGCTGAAGGGACATTCTAATAAAAGAAACCAAAATATCCTTCTCAAGTCTGAGCCTTTCAAAATACGAGATACCCAAAACAATTAAAAGTAATAAATAAGATATTAGTAAACCTTCAAAGGTTATCTGTTTTATCATGAAGCTCTCCATTCTCTATTGTTATAATCCTGTTGGCAAACTTAACAGCCGATGTTTCATGTGAAACAGTGATACACACCCTATCCTTACAATAGCTTTTCAAAAATTCAAAAACCGTCTCGATAAGCTCGCTATCCAATCCCGTTGTTGGCTCATCTAAAAGCAAAACAGATGGTTTGAGTATCAAAGCCCTTATCAATGCAACCCTTTGTTTTTCTCCACCTGAAAGCTCATCAACCTTCAAACTTAAAAATTTCTCGCTCATTCCAAACAACTCAAAAAGCTTTATAACTTCAGCTTTATCAAAAAGTTTGCCTTTATTGGGTTCGAACTCAAACGGCATAAGCAGTGTATCAAGAACCGTATCGATAAAGAAAAAATCACCCTGCTTGAGCATTATACACTCTCTTCGCCAGAATCTATCTCTCTTTTCTATCTTTTTATCGTTAAAAATTACAAAACCAGAGATAGGTTTAATAAGAAGAGCTATTGTCTTTAGCAGTGTTGATTTACCAGAGCCAGAATGAGCCATAAGCAGAGTTAAACCATTCCCTATATCCATATCCGCATAAACTATACCCTTTCTATTGTATCCTGCTGTCAAATGGTTTAACTTCAAAACCATTGCTTTTTCCTTTCCTTTAATTATACTTTGAAAGATGGGTAATGTAAAACTAAACGGATATTTAACTTCTATAATTCATAAGGAAGGAGTAAAAAAGCAGTTTAAGTTTGAAGCAAAACTCCTAAAACAGAACGGCACAAAAGACCCACTAAATGAAAAAAGGTTTACCAAAGCAAAGGGCTTAATACACAGATACCCAGATAGGGTGGTATTGACAATAACAAACCAATGCTTTGTATACTGCAATTTCTGCTTTAGAAAGCACAACTGGGAAGAGTTTGAAGGTTTCGATTTAAACGAAGCAGAAAATTACATAAGAAACCATCCAAGCATAAGAGAAGTGCTTATAAGCGGCGGTGACCCTTTAACGCTCTCAAACAGGGAACTTGAAAATATACTAAAAAGAATCAAGGACATACCCAATATAAAAATCATACGAATAGGAAGCAGGGTATTAACAGCGTTTCCACAGCGTATAGATGAAAAATTAATAAACATTCTAAGAAAATACCTGCCACTCTGGTTTGCAATCCACATAAATCACCCTGATGAGATAACAGAACTATTTAAGACAAAAGCAAGAATGCTAATAGAAACAGGCATAACAATCGTTTCACAAACTGTTCTGCTCAAGGAGATAAACGACAACTCTCACACACTTGAAGAGTTATTCTGCAAACTCGTTGAAATAGGCATAAAACCCTATTACTTATTTGGATGCGACCAAGCAGAAGCAAATGAAGATTATAGAGTTTCAATTGATAAAGCATTAAGAATTATGGAAGACTTAAGGTTTAGAATTAGTGGCTTATGTATGCCGGTTTTTGCATTTGACTTACCAGAAGGTGGCGGTAAAGTAGTTTTAGAACCAGACAGGATAATAAAAAGAGTCAAAAACAGATACATTTTTAGAAACTTTGAAGGGAGAAAGATACCCTATGAAGATGTTTGATATAAACAGAACAATAGAAGAGATAAAAAATAGCTCAAACATTGACAATCTTGGCATGATACTTATGCACAACGGTATTGTAAGGGCAACATCAAAAGATGGAAGAAAGATTAGCTTTATGGAGCTTGATTACGATGAGAAAAAATTAAAAGAGCTCGTTGAGTATGCAAATAAACAGAGCTTTGTAGAGAAGTGCGTTGTTTGGATAAACAAGGGAAAGTTAAATATTGGTGATGACATAATGTTTGTTGTGCTTGCAGGAACAGACAGAAAAAGGCTCTTGCCACTGTTTGAAGAGATAATTGAAAAACTCAAAAAAGAGATAGTCAAGGAGATAGAAAGATGAGAAAAGCGGCAACGGTGATGCTAATTATATTTATCTTTACAATACTCAAAGCAAACGCTTGCACAATCCTAATCTATCACAAGGTCGGAGACAACAGAACACCAAGCACAAATGTATCAATAGAAAGATTCAAAGAACAGATGCAGTACCTAATAGAAAACAATTACAGAATAATGCCCTTAAAGGAACTCGTTAACTTAATAGAAAAGAGAAAGAATTTGCCCAAAAAGTGCGTAGTTATAACATTTGACGATGGATATAGAAGCGTATTTAAAAATGCCTTTCCTATTATAAAAAGATACAAGATACCAGCCACTGTATTTCTTCCAACAGAAGCGATAGAGAAACACTATCCAGACTATTTAACAATGAAACAGATAAAGATAATGCAACAGTATAATATCGATTTTCAATCACACAGTTATTCGCACCCACACTTTACAAATCCACCCAAAGGATTAACAAAAGAAAAGTATAAAGCTTGGATAAAAAATGACCTTAAAAAAAGTATCGAGTTTTTTGAAAAGTATTTGGGATACAAGCCTTACGCCTTTGCTATACCGTATGGCGATTACAACAAAACCGTCATAGAGAGTGCTAAAGAGCTGGGCTTTAAAGCAATACTAACTCAAGATGCAACAGCTTTAAACAAAAATACACCACTCTGGCTTCTTCCAAGACAACCAATCTTAGGCAAATACTGGTCAACAATGAAACACTTCAAAGAGATACTAAACGAAACATATCTTGATGTTAAAAAAAGAATACCCGACATAGGAGATACCGCTCAGCCTTCAATTATCGGCGGCATTGTGAATGGTATAGACAGATACAAACCAAACTCTTTTAAGGTTTATTGCTCCCAATACGGCTGGATAAAGGCGAATACAAAGGGTAATCTTGTATTCATAAAAGCACCAAAATTGACAAAGAGAGTCCAACGGGTGGGCATCATGGCTTTAAAGAAAAACGGCAAAGTAGCAAAAACGCTTTGGATGATTGTGGTAGAATAAAGTATTACACAATTGATTTTCCAAAAAAAGTATTCTTGTAAAAGTAAAGGTAATGCTATGAATATAGTAATAGATACTTCGGCCATTATAGCTGTTATATTAGGAGAGCCAGAGAGAAATAGCATTATAGAAATAACAACAGGAGCAACATTGATAGCTCCAGAATCTGTATATTGGGAAATCGGTAATGCTTTTTCAGCTATGTTCAAAAAGAAAAAAGCTGATTTAGAAAAGACAAAAATAGCACTCTCTATCTTCGAAAAAATTCCAATAAAATATATAAAAGAGATCGAATTAGATAAATCTTTGGAAATTTCTTACCAAGCAAACATATATTGCTACGATGCTTATCTTTTAAGACGTTGCTTAAAATATCACGCTCCCTTGATAACCTTAGATAAAAAGTTAATACAAATTGCCAAAAGCATCTCAGTAAAAGTACTGGAGGTATAAAAATGACACTTATATATACATATTCAAATGATAAAGACAAATTCACAGAAATTTTAGACAAAGCTGAGAAAGAAGGTGAAGTTTTAATAAAAAGAGATAATGGAAAGTTATTTATTTTGAAACCTATCAAAGAAAAAACATCTCCTTTAAAAATGTTGAAAGCATTAATTTAGACATATCTACAGAAGAAATTGTTTCTATTATAAGAGAAAGCAGAGAAACTCACAAATAAACCTTACAATCTTCTCAAACAGCCTAAAAATGTTGAATTCTTAATCGTTTATGGTTATACTTCTCATCGCCAAAAAGAAAAGGAGGTTTGACAATGAAAAGGACATTTCAACCACACAATAAACCAAGAAAGAGAACTCACGGTTTTAGGGCAAGAATGAAAACGGCTGGTGGAAGAAAGGTTCTATCCAGAAGGAGAGCAAAGGGCAGAAAGAGATTGACAGTCTAAAGAAGCAGTTTAAATCTCTAAAGTCTAACGAGTTTAAGGAAGTATATACAAAAGGGAAAAAGATAGTAACGTCGTTTTATGTATTATTCATTTTAAAGGGCAAAGAAGAGCTTAAAGTTGGCGTCGTTGCAAGTAAAAAAATAGGTAAAGCCGTTAAAAGAAACAGAGCAAAACGAAGATTGAGAGAGATTGTAAGGTTGTCTCAACCGTTTTTGAGTAAAAATATGTGGCTTGTGCTTGTGGCACGAAAGGGCATACTGAAGGCTGACTTTTGGCAAGCTCAAAAGCTGTTTCTAAATAAGATAAAAAATGAGACAGATAGTGTCTAATATTTTAATAGGTGCAATAAAGTTCTATCAAAGATTCATATCGCCATTACACAGACCGTCGTGCAGATTTTATCCAACATGCTCTAATTATTCGATAGAAGCAATAAGAAAATTTGGACCATTTCAAGGCTCGTTAATGGCAATATGGCGTATCTTAAGATGTGGGCCGTGGAGTGCAGGCGGATACGACCCGCCAGAAAAACCACTATTTGAATTTAAAAGGAGAGAAAATGGGAAGCTATGAAAAAAGGGCTCTGATAGCGATTTTGATAGTAACTCTCTTAATTACAGCATACACATACTTCTTTTTACCAAAAACAACTCCAAAGCAGCCACAACAAGAACCAAACAAACAGACAACCGTATCCCAACAAGCTACCAAAGAAACAAAAACTACAAAGAAAAACGAGAAACTCATAACCATAAACACAGACAATTACATAATGAAAATATCGAGCATAAACGGAGCTATAAAAGAGCTGATTCTTAAAAAATACAGTGTGCAGGAGAGAAAGGTTACGCTTGTAAAAAGCACAGGATATTACAATACACTTGAAACCGTATTTGCCGACAAGTCAATAGAAAATATGGAAGAGACAAAACCATATAAGGTTGACTCCTACAACATAGACTTAACCAAGCCAAACCAAACATACACACTCAAACTCGTAAAAGAAGACAACGCAACAAAGATAGTAAAAACCTATTACTTCAAAAACGGCCAATATGACTTTAAATTAAGCGTGAAAGTCTTTAAAAATGACAAGCCTGAACATGTGGCATTCTCAATCTATGCAGGACCAGACTTAGGAGATTTGCAAAAGAGCAAGTACTCACATCTCGGTGCTGTGGCTTTAGTTAATAACGACAAAATAAGAACAGACAAAAAGATAAAACCAGACGAAGATATCCACTGGATAGCACTTGAGAGCAAATACTTCTGCTTAGCATTTATCCCCGAACATTCAAACTCTATAGAAGCAGGATATACGAAATTAAACGATGGCAACTACATTTATGCCAACTTTAAAACGCCAGCGGAGATAACCATATACAGCGGGCCAAAAAGCAAAGAGACAATAGCATCCGTTGACCACAAGCTTGAAAAAATCATACGCTTTGGCATGTTTGGTTTCATAGGAAAACCGCTTCTTTATGTCCTAAATTGGCTTTACTCCATCTTTGGCAACTACGGTGTCGCAATCATTATACTAACACTAATCATAAGGCTCATATTCTATCCCTTAAGTTTCAAATCATACAAATCAATGAAAGAGATGGCAAAGCTTCAACCAAAATTGAAAGAATTGCAGGCAAAATACAAGGGCAAACCCGAACAGTTGAACAAAGCCACGATGGAGCTATACAAAAAACACAAAGTCAACCCATTCGGCGGCTGTCTACCTATTCTCATTCAGATACCTGTCTTCTTTGCTCTTTACAATGTTCTGCTTAACGCCATCGAGTTAAGAGGAGCACCATTCATCCTTTGGATAACAGACTTGAGCTCCAAAGACCCATATTATGTTTTGCCAATCATAATGGGCCTGACTATGTACATACAACAGAAACTGACACCTGCAACAATGGACCCAACACAGCAAAAAATAATGATGTTTATGCCCATTATATTCACAATTATGTTTATGAGTTTTCCAAGCGGTTTGGTGCTCTACTGGACAACAAACAACCTACTAACAATCCTGCAGCAGTTTATTGATTCAAAAATTCTGCAGGCTCAAGAGAAGAAACTGAAGCTAAAAAATGCAGGCTGAAAATGATGTAATAGCAGCTATAGCAACAGGTTATTCAGAAGCAGCAATAGGCATAATCAGGTTATCTGGAAAAGATACATTTAAAGTTTTAGAGAGTATTTTTTCAAAAAAACCACCTTATGAGCACAGAAGGGTATATTACGGCTTTATAAAGGATAAGAGTGGTGAAATTATAGATGAAGTTCTGGTTAGCATATTCAAAGAACCACACTCATACACAGGCGAAAATTCAGCAGAGATAAGCTGTCATGGTGGCCTTGTCGTTTTGAATGCTGTTTTAGAGCGTGTTTTAGAAGTTGGTGCAAGATTAGCTCAACCCGGTGAATTCACAAAAAGGGCATTCTTAAATGGGAAATTAGACCTATCTCAAGCAGAAGCCGTTGCAAAGGTAATATCAGCAAAAAGCAAAAGAGCCTTAAAGGTTGCACAAAACCAACTTCAAGGCAAGTTTTCAAGCAGACTTGACAAAATAAGGGAGAACATTCTCTATCTTATGGCAGAAAATGAAGTGATAATAGACCACCCAGAAGAAGAGCTAAGCAATCTAACAAAAAAAGATAGATTAAATATCATAGAAAAAATCCAAAACGACTTAAAAAGGATTCTAAGAGCTGCAGAGTACGGAGACAACCTATTTGATGGGATTCAGCTTGCCATAGTAGGTAGACCCAATGTGGGAAAATCAAGTCTACTTAATTTAATAGTCGGCTCAAATAGAGCAATAGTAACAGACATTCCGGGCACAACAAGAGATGTTATCAAAGAGACATTCAATATAAATGGCATCCCATTCTCTATAATGGATACAGCTGGCATAAGGAAAACAGACGATATTGTAGAGAAGATTGGCGTTGAGAGAAGTCTTGAAGCAATAAGCAGGGCAGATATCGTCTTGGCTGTATTCGACGGTTCATCTGAACTGACAGATGAAGATTTAGAGATTATCGAAAATCTGGAAAACTCAGATAAAGAGATAGTCGCCGTAATAAACAAGAGTGATTTAAAACAGAAAATAGAGTTAAATAAAATACCATTTGAAAACAAAGTCTATGTATCATGTAAAGATGAGACTGGACTTGAAGAACTTGAGAAAAAATTATCAAACTTAGCACTAAAAGGGTTTGATGACAGCGAGCTTGTTTCGTTGAATGCTTCTCAAAAACAGAACCTAAAACAGGCAATAGAGATGTGTGAACAGTTAAAAAAAGATATAGAAAACGAGATAGACCCAGCTTTAATTGGTGTTGACTTTCTATCTCTTACAGACTATTTAGACGAAGTGATAGGCAGAATCACAAACGAAGATATGCTGGATGTGATGTTTAAAAACTTCTGTATAGGAAAGTAATGTTTCATGTGAAACATTGAAGGAGAAGAGAGATGATTTACCCTAAGAATTACGATGTGATAGTTGTCGGTGGTGGGCATGCAGGTATAGAAGCGGCTTTGATTAATGCAAGATTAGGACTCAATACCCTACTTTTAACCATATATCTTGACTCAATTGGACAGATGAGCTGCAACCCTGCTATCGGCGGTTTGGCAAAGGGACATCTTGTTAAAGAAGTGGATATCTTTGGCGGTGAGATGGCAAGAAATATAGACGAGACAGGTTTGCAGTTTAAGATACTCAACAAAAGCAAAGGTCCTGCCGTCTGGTCAAGCAGAGCTCAAGCTGACATGACTGCATACAGACTTAGAATGAAATATACTCTTGAAAGACAAAAAAATTTAGACATAAAGCAAGAGATGGCAGATGAAGTGCTTGTTGATGGCGACAGGGTTAAAGGTATAAGAACAAACTTAGGCAACGAGTATTATGCAAATGCCGTTGTCATAACAACAGGTACATTTATGAAGGGTAAAATCTTTATAGGTTTAAACACATACTCAGCAGGAAGAGCATGGGAACCGCCAAGCGAACATCTATCAGACAGCTTAAGAAAGCTGGGTTTAAGGGTTGGAAGATTAAAAACAGGCACAACTCCAAGACTCGATGCAAGAACAATAGATTTTGATGCCTTAATTCCGCAACCGGGCGACGATGAGCCTGTGCCATTTTCATTCAGAACCAAAGAGTTAAACAGGCCAAACATTCCCTGTTATTTAACATACACAAACGAAAAGACACACGAGATAATTTTAAAAAATTTAGACCAATCGCCACTATACAGCGGCATAGTTGAATCCGTTGGCCCAAGATACTGCCCATCCATTGAAGACAAAGTCGTTAAATTTTTCGAAAAAAAACAGCACCAGATATTCTTAGAGCCACAAGACGAAAAATCAACTGAAATATATGCAGACGGCCTTCACACATCTATGAGCTATGAAGTCCAGCTAAACTTCTTACGCACAATCAAAGGGCTTGAGAAAGTTGAGATAATGAGACCGGGTTATGCAATTGAATACGACTTCGTTGACCCAACGCAACTAAAACACACACTCGAGACAAAAAAGATAAAAGGACTCTTTTTAGCTGGTCAAATCAACGGCACAAGTGGATACGAAGAAGCAGCAGCTCAAGGTATCGTTGCAGGCATAAATGCAGCATTCTTCTTACTTGAGAAAGAACCGTTCATACTAAGAAGAGATGAAGCATACACGGGTGTTTTGATTGATGACCTTGTAACAAAAGGCACAAAAGAGCCCTATAGAATGTTCACATCCCGTGCAGAATATAGGCTCATCTTAAGAGAAGACAACACACATCTAAGGTTGGCAGAAAAATCCTTCAAAGCGGGCCTTTTGTCAAAAGACGAATACGAGATGATAGCAGAACAGAAGAGAAAAATAGAAGAGACAATTAAAAAACTGAAAACAACATTCATATTCCCAACTGACGAGACAAACAAGAAACTAAAGGAACTTGGAACAGAAATCATAAAAACCAAAACAGATTTAGCAAAGCTCCTGCGCAGAACAGAGCTTAATTACGACAAATTGAGAGAGCTAAAACCAGAACTTGAAGAACTCGACAGTTATATAAAGCAGGAAGTTGAGATAGACATAAAATACGAAGGATATCTGACACTTCAAAAACAACAGATAGAAAAGTTTAAAAAATACGAGAACATGAAGATACCAGAAGATTTCGACTATACAAAAGTTGGTGGTCTTTCAAACGAAGTGCGCGGCAAATTAATGGAAGTAAGACCAACTTCTATAGGGCAGGCAATGAGAATATCTGGCGTAACACCTGCTGCTATATCCATATTAATGGTCTATCTAAAGAAGCAGAATGAGAGATTTAAAGACTCGGCTTGAGAAGGCTTTTAAAAGGGTTGATATACCAAAACCAGAAAGCCTACAGCCCTTCGAAGAATACATAAACACTCTAACTCAGTGGAACAGAAGTATAGCCCTTATCTCAAAAAGGGAAGAGAACATCGTCAATCATCTCGTTGCACCATCTCTTCTATTTTTTAAAGTATTTAAAAAAGATAACTTAAAAATCATAGACATAGGTTCTGGTGCTGGTTTTCCAGCTGTAATTCTTAAAATTTACAAGCCAACATTAAGTATAACGATGATTGAACCAAACCACAAAAAAACGGCGTTTTTAAGATATATCTGCTCAAAACTCAATCTAAAATGCAGCATAATAGATAAACGATTAGAAGAGATAGATGAAGAGTTAATATGTGATGTTATCACTGCTCGTGCTATCAATCTAAGAAATATGATTGATGAGATAAAAAAGATAAGAGCTGGTCATCTCTTTTATCTTACATCGAAGGATAACCAGCTCGATTTTGACCTAAAACAGGAGATTCTCTTTAAAAACCACTGTGCTAAGATTTACACCCTATAAAACTGGCGGGCTTACAACCCAGATTGTCTCAACATCAACATCACCAACATTTCTATATGAGTGCGGCTGAGTAGATGAGAAGTAAAAGCTATCACCAGGACCCAACACCCTAACCTGGTCTCCAACTTTAAGTTCGAGTTTACCCTTCAGAATGTATCCGAACTCTTCGCCTGCGTGCCTGTGTTCACCTTTGGAATCACAACCCACTGGAACAACCTTATAGAGTGGCTCCATGGCTTTGTTGGAAATCTTAGCAACAAGTAATTCCGCATATACATGGCTACCTGGATATATAATTTGGGTTCTTTCTTCCTTCGTTAAGAATATCTTGTCATTTGACTGCTCATCACTCAACAAATCTCTAACCTGAACATCCAAGGCCTGAGCAATCTTTTGCAAAACGCTTATAGACGGAACAGCTTTGCCCGTCTCTATCTGAGAAATATAGGCATCAGTACAACCTACCTTTTCAGCCAAAGCTTTCAATGTTAACCCTTGCTTTTTTCTGTAAGATTTTATTTTCTCAGCCATGTTCATCAGCCTAAATCCTCCCTAAAAAATTAATTAATTTTCACGGGCATAAGCATAAAAAAACAGGGGCTTTTTGTCAAGCCCCTGCTATCTCATGCTCATGCTTTTTTAGTCTGTGCTCATTACATCAAACTGAGCCTTTAGGCCTTCCCACATACCATACCAAGCAACTAAAGCAGTCAGAATACCTTCATAACCTGCAAATGTTGTAATAGCTTTGCTACCAGTGTAATGACCTATAACGAGTAGGATAAAGAGAATATCCAACAGAACGAAGATGGCAATCAATGTTCCATGTCCAGACTTAAATGTAACAACTGTCATGATAGTAGTAAAGATGGTCCAACCTATCAGTGTGATTCCCAATGCTGGGCCCAAAGCATCGGCAGGAATAAGATGCAATCTCGTGAAATAAATTAAAGATGCTAAAGCAATCCAGAATGCACCGTAAGAACCAAATGCTGTCATACCGAATGTGTTGCCGGTCCTCATTTCAAGGAATCCAGCAATCAACTGAGCTAAACCACCGTAAAACAGACCCAATGGCAATGCAGCTTCCAATGCTGCTGGAACCAATCCAGCGTTGTGAACATTGAGAATAAAGGTTGTCAGAGCAAATCCACCAAGTCCCAATGGTCCCGGGTTAGCAAGTTTCCCTTCAGCCATAAAACACCTCCACTAAAATAAAATTACCACCTTAACTCAACCTTAGCTTTGTAAGTATATTTATATTGATTTTTTTCAAAAAGTCAAGAGAAAAATTAAATGAAAGTTAAAACTTGCTGCGTCCTCGTGTAATTATTAAGTAAAAATCTATTTTGTTTGTATCTTTTCTTACTATTGCTCTGGGAATTTTAAATATTGATTCATTTTCTGGGTCAAAGATTCTCTGACCTATAATGTATGCTCGTTTAATTCTTAAATCTTTCAACACTTCTACTACACTCTCGTTATAATTTCCAAAGGGATAGGCAAAATCTTCTATTTTCTGAATTTTATTTAGTATATCAAGAGAAACTTTAATCTCTTTCTTTGCTGTATCTAAATCCATCTCTGTAAGTTTTTTATGATTGTGAGAGTGAGAACCCAAAACCATTCCCATCTTTTTGAGCTCTTTAAGCTCATCAAAACTCATCATATCAACACCGTCAAGTTTCTTGCCAATCGAAGCAGTGGAGATAAAAAACAGACCCTTAAATCCATACTTTTTTAATACCCTTGCAGCATCAAGGTTATCTTTATATCCATCATCAAAGGTTATAAGGACATACTTTTTCCTTAAGTAAAGTTTATTAGACTTAATTTTTTCAATATCATAAGGTGTGATAGACTCAAAACCCTTGCTTTTTAGATACTTTATCTGCTCTTCAAACCTACTTAGAGAGATAGAAAACTTATCAATAGACTTACCCGTAGGCTTATCGTCAATTCTATGATAAAGCAGAACAAGAATACCCTTCTTGGGAATCCTAAAAAAGTTAAAACGGGCAAGGAAAACAGCCAAAAACAAAAAAGCAAAAAGATAAATCACTTCTGCAACTCTAACAACTTAGCGTATTTAACAAAAGCATAAAACGAAGAGACAAAAGCATACAGAGAGCCTTCATACCCATCCAAAAAAGCACCTTTCAAAACAAAGCGTTTAAACAACTCAAATCCAAATCTTAAATAAGGCGAAAACTTTGTTATCCTTCTGCCTTTTTCGTAATTCTTCTCAGCAAGCAGCGAAGTGTATCTATTAAACTTCTCAAAGTATTCGCTTAAACTATCATAACTGTAATGCAGCATAACTCCTTTAAGCCTTTTTGCTTCAGCCCTTACTCCTTCGTGGATATCCGTCTCTTCAAACCAGTATTTACCTTTTTTAAATAACCTAACATGATAATCCGGAAATGTTCCACCAAACCTTAACGGTCTGCCCAAAAAGACAAGCTGAATATTGACGGCATAGGCATCAGCTGAAGGGTTTTTAAGCTCTTTTAAGATCTCATCTTTCAGTTCATCAGAAACCACTTCATCAGCGTCAACACTTAATACCCAATCCGTTGAAAGCTTTGAAATAGCAAAGTTCTTCTGCTTACCATAACCAAGCCACTTTTGAAAAAACACCTTATCCGTAAATCTCTTTGCTATCTCAACTGTTTTATCACTGCTTCCTGAATCAACAACTACAATCTCATCACAAAAGGAGAGACTTTTCAGTGTTCTTTCTAATTTCTTCTCTTCATTTAGCGTGATTATAGCACAGCCAAGACTCATTACTCGCCAAGCAGTTTCTTTCTGGCTTCTTCGCTCATCATTGAAGGATTCCAGGGTGGGTCCCAAACTATATCAACAATCACATCATTAGCACCAATCTCTTTAACCCTATTTACAACATCTTCCTGAAGTGGAGCAATCAAAGGACACCCAGGTGTCGTCAGAGTCATAACAACCTTAACATTGTTGTTTTCATCAATGTCAATTCCGTAAACAAACCCAAGATTCACAATATCAAGACCTATCTCCATATCGATTACATTGTAAAGAGCATCAATAACATCTTTTTTTGTTAGCTTTTTACCCATATCAAATCTTCTCCTTTTTTATTTGTCTAAACTTAAGCACATTTTTGGCGTTTTTTGGTATGGACTGAGATTCTCTTTTTAACCTTTTCTCCATCTCTTTAACAACATCTGAATCTTCCTTTAGAAGCTTTATCGTCAAAATATTGTCTGTATTCATTATGATTATGCTGTCTTTGTATTCCGACTTCTCATTATCTATCGGCTCAACAACCATCTTACCATCGACATCTTTGCATCTGTGCACATTGTCAATCTTCAAACCCAAATAAGCCTGCTCTTCCAAAACTAAAAGCAGATCATCATCTTCATTTTCGTAAAATGTCTCTATGTATCCAGCATAACACTCTTTGTCAACCATATCCACTCTAACCCAAATCTTAGCCATCGTTTATCTCCTAATCAAGTGGGAGCCTATCCCACAAATTAAACTCCTTCTCAAAGGCACTTGCAAGTTTAAATATCAAATCTTCCCTAAAGGCATTAGCCATTATCTGCAGTCCCAAAGGCAGACCATTTTTGGATAAACCGTTTGGAATGCTCACAGCAGGAATTGCCGTCAAGTTAGCAGGAATTGTAAAAATATCAGAAAGATACATCTGCAGTGGATTATTTACCTTCTCGCCAATTCCAAAGGCTTCAGTTGGTGTTGTTGGTGAGATTATGCAATCAAACTTTTCAAACGCTCTGTCAAAATCCTGTTTTATCAATCCTCTGAGCTTTTGAGCCTTTAGGTAATACGCATCGTAATAGCCGCTTGAGAGTACATAAGTGCCAAGCATTATTCTTCTTTTCACTTCATCGCCAAAGCCTTCAGACCTTGTTTTTATATACATATCCTTCAAATCTTCATACTCTTCAGCTCTAAAGCCGTATTTGACACCATCGTATCTTGCAAGATTGCTGCTTGCTTCTGCTGGTGCAATGATATAGTAATCAGAAACGGCATACTTCGCATTGGGTAAATCGACGCTTTCTATTTCACATCCCAAATTCTTGAGTATTTTAACCGTCTCATCCATAGCCTTCTGCACATCTTCGTCGCAGTCTTCAAGCGTTTTATCGTAAAAACCTATTTTCATTCCCTTCACACTTTTATCCAAAAACTCAGTAAAATCAGGCACATCAACATTAGCAGAAGTCGAGTCGTTCTCATCATGACCGCATATCAGATTCATCAAAATAGCAGCATCTCTAACATCTCTTGTTATAGGGCCAATCTGGTCAAGGCTCGATGCAAAAGCCACCAGCCCAAACCTTGAGACCCTGCCGTATGTCGGTTTAAATCCGACAACTCCACAGAGCGATGCAGGCTGTCTGATTGAGCCACCCGTATCAGAACCCAAAGCGGCAATCGCTTCGCCACTTGCAACGGCAGCAGCAGAACCACCAGAAGAACCACCAGGAATTCTTGTCGTATCCCACGGGTTTTTGGTTGTCCCGAAATAGGATGTCTCAGTCGATGAGCCCATAGCAAACTCATCAAGGTTTGTTTTGCCAATAAATGTAGCACCTGCTTTTTTGAGATGCTTTATCACTGTCGCATCAAATATAGCTATAAAGTTTGAGAGAATCTTTGATGAGCATGTTGTCTTTTTGCCTTCTATGTGAATATTATCCTTTATTGCTATAGGCAAACCCTTAAGCAAGCCTTCATCATACTTCTCAAACTCTTCAAACACACTCACATAAGCATTTATCTTCCCATCCTTCTCCTTAATTCTATTTAAAACAGACTCATAAACATCTTTTGCTTTTATCTCGCCTTTTTCTATCAACCCTAAAAGTTCGTGTAATGTCTTTTTATAAAGCATTTTTATTACCTCTCTATAACCTTTGGCACTCTAAAAGCACCATCTGCAGCATCAGGAGCATTCTCAAGCGCCCTTCCGTTATCGATAGACTCTTTAACCTTATCTTCTCTAAATACATTCTGAAGCTCTATCACATGAAACACCGCTTCATGTTTATCCAAATCAAGCTCGTCTATCTCCTTCATATAATCTAAAATCTCGTTAAACTGAGAACAGAATTTATCAACATCTTCATCTTTTAGCTCAAGCATCGACAGTTTTGCTATTCTTCTGACTTCTTCCTTATCTATCATCTCTCTCTCCTTCAATAGATAACCCTTCTTAAAAATAGCCCGTTAGCTGGTGCCTTAAAATACGGCACATCTTCAAAAATTATATTACCAGCACTATCCTTTTGCAAGTCGTTTGAAGAGAAAAATACACTCAAACCGACCATATTCCTAACCATTCCGCGCAAAAATGCATTAGCTCTAACATGAAAAACAACAAAATTCCTAATCCTTTTTACCCTAAAAAAATGCACTTCTCTTACACAATTCTTATCATTTGGTTCATTTGCAACAAACCTAAAATCCCTTCTGCCAACAAACAGGTGGGTCATCTGCCTAATCTTTTCAACATTTACATCCCTTCTATGCCAAACATAATTTCTCAAAAAGGGCGGCAAAACTTCACCCGTAAAGATAAAATAGAGATACTCTCGTGCTTTAGCTAAGTATCTTGAATGAAAATCATCAGAAACAGAAAATACTTTCAATATGCGTATGTCTTTATCAAGCAGGGAATTCAAGGCTTTTTTTAGCGACTCGTTATCTATAAAAAACGGCAGGCTAAAGTCTATAACTTGGCCAAAGGCATGGACTCTGCTGTCTGTCCTGCCAGCATAGTTTATTCTTATCTCCTGTTTAAAGATAACAGAAAGGGCTCTCTCTATTTCGCCCTGAACGGTTCTATCGTTTGGCTGAATTTGAAAACCTGCATAATTTGTGCCGTCGTATGCAACAATGGCTGCTGCTTTTATAGGCTGCTCCCTCCCACCATTATGGATGGGATTCTGACTGTAGGCTCACCGTCTGTCACAGGCACGCCCTGACCGGATTTGCCACATGTTCCAACTTCAACGCCAAAATCGTTGCCAACCATATCTATCTCTTCAAGCACCTTAGGGCCATTGCCAATGAGCGTTGCCCCTCTGACCATGTGCTTGATTTTACCCTTTTCTATCAGGTATCCTTCGGCAACTTCAAAGACAAAATCGCCCGTTATCGGATTAACCTGCCCACCACCCATCCTTTTAACAAGCAAGCCTTTATCAACAGATGCAACTATATCGTCTGGGTTGTCTTCGCCGGGCAGAATATAGGTATTCGACATTCTAACTATCGGTGGATAGCGATAGGATTCTCTTCTTGAATTACCTGTTGATGATTTATCTGCAACCTTTGCATACATCTTATCAAACATATAGTTCTTCAAAATTCCATTTTCTATCAAAACTGTGTTTTCAGACTTTGTGCCTTCGTCATCGTAATAGAACGAACCGCGCATTTTTGGTTTTGTCGCATCATCAACAACGGTAATCTTTTCGTTTGCCACCTTCTGATTCAACCTATCTTTATAAACACTCATCGACTCATAAACCAGGTCGGCTTCAAGTCCATGACCCACAGCTTCATGAATCATCGTCCCGCCAGCTTCAGAAGACAGAACAACCGTCATCTTTTCTGGTTTCAGCGCTGGAGAGTCAAGCAACTCAACGAGCTTTTCTGTCAACTCTTCGGCAATCTTTGAAAAATCAAATTTTTCAAAGTATTCAAACCCACCAAGCACACCGTAAGGCTTTCTTATTGTCTGAACTATATCATTTTTTTTAGCTGTAATCTCAAAAAACAGAACTGTGTATATACGTTTTTCCTTCAAAAGATTACCCGTTTCGTTTAAAATCTGAATCTCTTTAAGTCTATCGGAAAATGTCATACTGACCTGTTTTACCTCTTCTTTTTTATACGCAACTTGGCATACTGTATCGTAAATCTCTTTAATCTTTTCAATCGGCGGCTTGTAATCGTTATAAGAATCAATCATCTGTAAACCTGTTTCGGATACAACAAAACTACCTTCTTTTAGATTTGCAACATCGACAAGGAATTTTGCCATATTATAGATATTCTCTTCTGTCGTATCGTTGGATGATGAGTAAAGCGTGCTCAAGCCCTTAACGAGCCTTACGCCAACACCACTATCTCTGCCAACCTTAATATTCTCTATCTTTTTGTTTTTGGCTTCTATTAAGCGAACAAAAGAGTCTTCAATATATATGTCAAAAAAGTCAGAATTGCTATTTTTCAGCAAACCAAAAGCATCTTCATACATTTCTATCACCCAAAATAAGGGGGCTAAAGCCCCCGATTCTTACCTTCCCAGCTTCTCTTCAAGCTTTTTAATATTCACGATTGTCTGCATGACGCTGTCAGGGTTTAAGCTCATAGAGTCAATACCCTGCTCAACCAAGAATTCGGCAAAATCAGGAAAATCAGATGGACCCTGTCCGCAGATACCGACAGGCTTGCCGTGTTTATGAGCTTTTTCTATCAACATGGATATCATTCTTTTAACCGCTATATGGCGTTCATCAAACAGGTGAGCTACAAGTCCTGAGTCTCTGTCTATTCCAAGTGTCAACTGCGTTAAGTCATTTGAACCTATCGAGAAACCGTCAAAAATCTCAGCAAACTCATCTGCACATATTACATTGCTTGGAATTTCAGCCATCACATATATCTCAAGGCCATTCTCACCCTGAACAAGGCCGTTTTTCTTCATCTCTTCGATTACTTTAACGCCTTCTTCCGGAGTCCTGCAGAACGGAATCATTAAAGCGACATTAGTTAGGCCGAATTCGTCTCTAACCTTCTTCATAGCCTTACACTCAAGAGCAAAACCTTCTCTGTAAGCGTCTGAATAGTATCTGGAAGCCCCTCTAAATCCTATCATTGGGTTTTCTTCTTCTGGTTCAAACTCCTGCCCACCTATAAGGTTAGCATACTCATTTGTCTTAAAATCGCTCATTCTGACGAGTATCTGGTTTGGATAAACGCTTGCAGCAAGCATGGCAACACCGTATGCGAGTTTATCTATGAAATACTGCGGTTTGTCGTCGTATCCTTTTGTAAGCTCTGCAATTATCTCTTTTGCTTTTTTATCTTCAAGCTCGTCAAAATGAATTAAAGCCAAAGGATGCACCTGAATGAAAGAGCTTATTATAAACTCCATTCTTGCCAGGCCTATACCGTCATTTGGAATACCCGCCATCTGAAATGCTATTGCGGGATTACCAAGATTCATCTTTATCTGAGTTTTTGGCTTTTCAAGCTTTGATAAATCGATTCTTTCAACTTCATAGTCGAGTTTTCCTTCGTAAACATACCCTATCTCACCTTCCGCACAGGAAATGGTAATCTCTTGTCCTGTCTGTAATTTTTCCGTCGCATCGCCACAGCCAACAATAGCAGGAACACCAAGCTCTCTTGATATAATCGCAGCATGACAGGTTCTTCCGCCTCTATTCGTGATTATTGCTGCGGCTTTTTTCATTATTGGTTCCCAATCAGGGTCTGTCATATCCGTAACAAGAATTTCACCATCCTTAAATCTATCCATCTCTTCTGGTGTATCTATAACATGAACCTTGCCCGTTGCTATCTTGCTTCCAACGGCTATACCTTCGACAAGAACTTTGCTTCTCTCTTTAAGTTTGTAAGTTTCAAGGACGCTTAAGTTTCTTCTTGATTGGACGGTTTCTGGTCTCGCTTGAACGACAAAAAGTTGACCTGTTTTGCCGTCCTTTGCCCATTCTATATCCATTGGCGTATATCTGCCGTTTCTTTTGGTATAGTGATTCTCTATCTTCACAGCCCACCTTGCAAGCGTAAGAACATCATCATCGCTCAAAGAGTATTTAAAGCGCTCTTCTTCTGTTGTTTCAACATCCTTTATGCCGCCGTTTTCGTCATATACGGCTTTTGTTAGCTTCGAACCCAATTTTTTGTTTATAATCGCTTTATAGCCTTTCTCAAGCGTAGGTTTGAATACAATAAACTCATCAGGATTCACTTTGCCTGCAACAATATTCTCACCCAATCCGTAACTTGCATTTATAACAACAACTTTGTCAAAACCACTCTCTGTATCTATTGAGAACATAACGCCACTTGCGGCTAAATCACTTCTTGCCATCTTCTGCACACAAATAGACAAGCCAACCTTGAAATGGTCAAAACCTTTATCATGCCTGTAGGATGTGGCTCTATCTGTAAAGATTGATGCATAACAGCTTTTCACATAGTGAACGACATTATCAATGCCTTTGACATTTAGATAAGTATCTTGCTGGCCTGCAAACGAAGCGTCAGGTAAATCTTCCGCCGTTGCTGAGCTTCTTACAGCAACATCACTTTCATCTTCGCCATAATACTCACTCAACTTTTTGTAGGCTTCCTTTATCTCTTCGTACAAATCAGCTGGCAATTCTGCATTAAAAATAAGGTCTCTTGCGGCTTTTGTTTTCTCTCTCAAACTGTTAATATCATGAGTATCTAAATCTCTTAAAACTTCGCCAATCTTCTCTCTTAAGTTGTTATAGTCAAGTAAGTACCAATAAGAGTCAGCAGTCAAAGCAAAGCCGTATGGAACATTGACGCCTTCATCCTTAAGCTCTTTAATCATCTCACCCAAAGATGCATTTTTACCGCCAACAATGTGCACATCGTCTGCACCAATCTCGTCAAGCCACTTGACATACTTCATTTACACACCCCCGAAAAAAATAGATAGTTTGGTTTGATTTACCCCCTTAGTGCCGTGTTGCGCTGGCATTCTAACAAAAAAGATATTGCTTTTCAAATGGTATTGGTAAATTTATAGACTTATAAAGCCAAAATGTTTATATTATGGAAGATGGAAGGCATAAGGTTATCCAAAAAAGAGATTGAAGCGATAGTTAAAACAGCTAAAGAGATATTCGGCAAAAATGTAAAGGTTTATCTCTTTGGCAGTAGAACAGACCCAAACAAAAAAGGTGGCGATATAGACATATTTTTAGAAACAGATATGGCGGAGTCGTTAGCGCTTCAGAAAAAGATACAGTTTAAAATCAAACTCCAAGAGATAATAGGCGAGCAGAGTATTGACGTCATCATACCTTCTTTAAGCAACAAAAACATAGTAAACGAAGCAAAAAGAACAGGTGTATTACTAAATGAACAGTAGAGTTCTAATAGAAAAGACAGAAAGAGTTCTAAAAGAGTGCGATAAGCATGCTTATAGAATAGAAAAAGCAAAAACCAAAATGCAAACTTTTATGCCGCTTGATTCTAAAAAGTATGAAAAGTTGAGCGACGATGAGATTGGCGTGATAGACCAGTTTCTGTTTAGATTTGGAAAATTGCAAGATGCAATGGGTCAAAAACTGTTTAGAATTACCTTAGAGCTTTTGGAAGAAAACATTGAAGGCAAACCATTTATTGATATTCTAAATCTCATGGAAAAACTCAAGTTAATAGAAAGTGCCGACTCATGGAAAGAGCTAAGGGAATACAGAAACGAAATTGCGCATAATTATGAAGACAACCCTGCTATAGGTTCACAAATGATAAATGCTCTATATGAAAAATCTGATTTTTTGATATCAACATATTCACATATAAAAAACTTCTTAAAAGAAAAATTTAATCTTTATAGGGAGGAAACCATTGACAAATAACCAATCTATCCTAATCACAGGCGGTGCTGGTTATATCGGCAGCCATGTTGTTAAGCTTTTACTTGAGAACAGCAACAGTGATATCACCGTTATTGACAACCTATCGACTGGATTTAAGTCAACAATTGACGAGCTAAAAAAGATTAGAGATTTTGATTTTATTTATGCCGATTTAAGCAACTGGGATGAGATAAAAGGTGTTTTTAAAGCAAAGCAGTTTGATGCGATAATTCACTTTGCAGCAAGTATAATAGTGCCAGAAAGCGTCAAAGAACCGCTGAAATATTACCTAAACAACACGGCAAATACAACAAATCTTGTCAAACTGGCAGTAGAATACAAAGTAAAAAAGTTTATCTTCTCATCAACAGCTGCAGTGTATGGTGAACCAACTATTAAGGAAATAGGTGATGGAATAGATGAGAATTTTAAAACAGAGCCAATAAATCCCTATGGACAAAGCAAGCTGTTTAGTGAAAGGATTATTCAAGATACAGCCAAAGCAAACCCAGATTTTAAATATGTAATTTTTAGATACTTCAATGTTGCAGGAGCAAGTCCTGATTTAACAATAGGGCAAAAAACAAAAAATGCGACGCATTTGATTAAGGTTGCAGCAGAGACAACCGTTGGTAAAAGAGATAAAATGTTCATTTTCGGTGATGATTATCCGACAAAAGATGGAACGGGTGTAAGGGATTACATTCATGTAATGGACTTGGCGGATGCTCACATCAAAGGGCTTGAGTATTTAGAGAAAAACGAAAGCGACATATTCAATGTGGGATACGGCAAGGGTGCAAGTGTAAAGGAAGTAATCGAGACAATGAAAAAAGTAACGGGCATAGATTTCAAAGTCGAAACAGCACAAAGAAGATTGGGAGACCCAGCAATACTAATTGCAAAAAACGATAAAATAATAAACAAGATGGGATGGAAGCCTAAATATGACAGCCTTGAGACAATCTGCAAAACTGCGTATGAGTGGGAGAAAAGGTTTAATGAACAGGCTGAGTAAATACCTAAAAGAAGCCAACATACACATACAGCGTATAGATGAAGTCTTAAAAACTCTGAGAAATATCTATCCCATAACTATAGAAAAGCTCAACAACTTAGATATAGAGAAAAAGAACGCATTAGATGTTTTAGCTTTCAGGTTCTCAAAACTTCAAGACCTTTTAGGAAATAAAATCTTTAGAGAGTATTTAAGCGAAACCGGTTTTATAACAGAAGGCAAAAGCTTTTATGAAATCCTAAGGGAACTTGATAAAGAAAGCATTATTGACATAGATAAATGGGCTGAGTTTAGGGCAATAAGAAACCAAATAGCTCACGACTATCCTTACACCGATAGAGAAAAAGCAGAAGCCATAAATTACCTGATAGACAATGTAAATTGTTTAAAAGAGATATTAGACAGAATAAATGTTAAGGCTAAGAGATAGAGAAATAGAAATAATAAAGAAAAAAACAAAAGAGATAATCGGAGAGAGTGAAATAATAATCTTTGGCAGTAGAACAGACCCAAACAAAAAAGGTGGCGATATAGACATCTACATAAAGCCGAAGGGTAAAGTAAGCTTCAGTCAAAAACTAAGACTAAAAACAATCCTTGAAGATTTACTTTACAAACCTGTAGATATATTGGTAGCATCAGATAGCAAAAGAGAAATAGAGAAGGAAGCCGAGAAAGGAATAAGAATTTAAAAGGTGTTTAAAATGAAAAACCTAATATTATGTGGCGGCTCTGGCACCCGTCTTTGGCCGTTAAGCAGAAAATTGATGCCAAAACAGTTCTTAAAGCTTTTTAATGGAAAGTCTCTATTCCAATTAACCATAGAGAGAAATATAGAACTATGTGATAGTTTTATTATATCTGTTAATGAAGAGCAGTATTTCTTGGTTCTTGACCAGATAGAAGAACTCACTATTCACGACTCACAAATCACCGCTTACGATTCACTACTCACTACCCACAGCTTACAATTTCTTCTTGAAACAGAAGCTAAAAACACAGCACCAGCTATAGCATTTGCATCACTCTCTGTAGATGAAGATGAGATACTCTTTATAACACCTGCAGACCATCTGATAAAAAACTCGGACAAATACAAAGAAGCGGTATTAAAAGCCAAAGAGCTTGCTTTGAAAGGTTATCTTGTTACATTTGGCATAACTCCAACAGAACCAAATACAGGATACGGATATATTGAAACTGAAGATTCTGGTAATGGGAATCATGTGTTAAGTGTTGAGAAATTCCATGAGAAACCTGATTTAAAAACAGCTAAACAATATCTCGAACTTAACGCTTCGCACTCGACACCTATCACTTATCTTTGGAACTCTGGCATGTTTATGTTCAAAGCAGGCGTCTATCTTGAAGAGTTAAAAAGATATGCTCCTGAAGTTTACGAAGAGTCTCTGAAGAGCTTTGAGAACAGACAGAAGATAAACGATAATCAGATAAGAATTAAGGATATGAAAAACATTCCGTCTATAAGCATAGACTATGCCGTAATGGAAAAGAGCAAAAAGATAAAAGTTATAAAAAGTGAGTTTTATTGGAGTGACGTGGGAAGTTTTGACAGTCTTGTCAGAGAGATGGCAGTAAGCAATGATAATGAGAATAACAAAGCAGAAGAGATAGAGATAGACAGTAAAAACAACTTCTACTTCAGCGACAGAGATAAACTGATAGCAACCATAGGACTTGAAGATTTTATCGTTATAGACACAAACGATGCTTTGCTGATAGCAAAGAAGGGTCAGACTCAACAGGTTAAAGAGATAGTAAACCAGCTAAAAGAAACTCACAACTCACTACTTACCACTCACTCAATCGTTCATCGCCCTTGGGGAACATACGAAGTCTTGGTTGAAGACAAAGGATACAAGATAAAAAGAATAATTGTAAAACCGGGCAAAAGACTCTCTTTGCAAAAACACTTCCACAGAAACGAGCACTGGATAGTAGTTTCAGGAACAGCAGAAGTAACAGTAGGAAATAAAACATTCCTTTTAAGACCGAACGAGTCTACATACATAAAGATGGGTGAACTACACAGGCTTGCAAATCCCGGTAAAATCCCTGTTATTCTGATAGAAGCCCAGGTAGGTGAGTATGTGGAAGAGAATGATATAGAGAGAGTGGAGGATGATTATAGGAGGAATCAGCAATGAAAGGCCTAATCCTTGCTGGTGGTTCAGGCACAAGACTTTATCCCATAACGCTTGGCATATCAAAGCAACTTTTACCTATCTACGACAAGCCAATGATTTACTATCCTTTGTCTGTTCTAATGCTTTCTGGCATCAGAGAAGTTTTAATAATCTCAAAACCAGAGTATATTGATAATTACAAGCATATATTTTCAGATGGTTCTCAATTGGGCATGAGAATAGAGTATGCAATCCAAGAAAAACCAAAGGGTTTAGCTGATGCGTTTTTGGTTGGTGAAGATTTTATAGACAAAGACAACGCCTGTTTAGTTTTAGGCGATAACATATTCTATGGTCACGGTTTCACAGACCTTTTAAAGCAGTCAAAAAAGACAGTAGAAGAGGAGAGCAAAGCTGTTGTCTTTGGTTATTATGTCAGCAACCCAAGAGAGTATGGAATAGTCGAATTTGATGATAAAGGCAACGCAGTAAGTATAGAAGAAAAACCAGAAAAACCAAAAAGCAACTATGCTGTTGTTGGTTTATACTTCTATCCCAACGATGTCGTCAAAAAAGCAAAAGAAGTAAAACCCAGCAGAAGAGGGGAGCTTGAGATAACAAGTATAAACCAGATGTATTTAGAAGAAAATAGACTTAAAGTTGAACTAATGGGTAGAGGATACGCCTGGCTTGATACAGGAACTCATGAGAACTTAATAGATGCATCAAGATTTATCCAGACGATTGAAAAAAGACAAGGGCTAAAGATAGGTTGTATTGAAGAGATAGCTTACTTAAACGGCTGGATAAATAAAGAACAGCTAAGAAAGCTTGCTGAGCCACTATTAAAGAGCGGGTATGGGGAATATTTACTAAAAGTTATAAATGGTGAATTTTGAATTGCAAATTATGAGTTGCGAGTTTTGAGTTATGAATGTTAGTGTTTAGTTGAAAAAAAGGAGACAAAGACAATGAGATTTATAAAAACTGAGATAGAAGGTGTTGTTATAATAGAACCCAAGGTGTTTGGCGATGATAGAGGCTATTTCATGGAAACCTTTAGACAAGATTTATTTGAAAAAAATGTTGCAAAGATAAACTTTGTGCAAGACAATGAATCAAAAAGCAAAAAGGGTGTTTTGAGAGGTCTCCACTATCAACTTCCACCTTATGCCCAAAGTAAACTTATAAGAGTAATCAAAGGCAAAATACTTGATGTTGCTGTGGATATAAGGAGAAACTCTCAGACTTTTAAAAAATATATGGCTGTTGAGTTGAGTGATGAAAACAAAAGACAGCTCTTTATTCCACAAGGTTTTGCCCATGGTTTTTTAGTTTTAAGCGACGAAGCAATCGTTGTCTATAAGGTTGATAACTATTACTCTCCAAAACACGATAAAAGCATCAGATTCGATGACCCAGAGATAAACATAGATTGGCAGTTTCCAAAGGATAAAATTATAGTATCAGACAAAGACAGAAATGCTCCATATTTGAAGGATGCAGAGATATTTGAATAGTTATGAATTATGAGTTTTGAATTATGAATGAAGCAAGGATTTTGGTCACTGGCAGCAGTGGGCAACTTGGGGGAGAATTGCATAGGTTAATTATGAATCATGAGATAGGAGTTATAAATGGAGAAAAGAGTAATTCAACACTCAAAACTCAAAATTCAAAATTCTACTTCACTGACATTGACGAGTTAGATATCACAAAAGAAGACAAAATCAAGGAATTTATAGATAAGAGCAATGTAAACGTGATAATAAACTGTGCTGCATATACGGCTGTTGATAAGGCTGAAGAAGAGAAAGAGTTAGCAGACTTAATAAATCATAAAGCTGTTGAATACCTTGCAAAAGTCTCAAAGGAGTATGGTATATTTCTTATTCACATCTCAACAGACTATGTGTTTGATGGCAAAAACTATAGACCATACACAGAAGATGACAAAACCAACCCACAGAGTGTTTATGGATTGACAAAACTAAAAGGTGAAGAAGCATTAATTAACTCAGAAGCAAAAGGAGTCATAATAAGAACATCTTGGTTATGCTCTTCGTTTGGCCATAACTTTGTCAAAACGATGCTAAAGCTTGCACAAACAAGAAAGGAGCTAAATGTTGTCTATGACCAGGTAGGAACACCAACTTATGCAAGAGACCTTGCATCAGCCCTGCTGACAATTATGAATTATGAATTGGGAATTATGAACGAAAAGGATGGTAATGTAATTCAAAACTCAACACCTAACCTTCATAACTCTGTAAGGGTTTACCATTACAGCAACGAAGGTGTTTGTAGTTGGTATGATTTTGCAAAAGCAATATTTGAAATAAAAGGTATAGACATAAGAGTTAATCCAATAGAAACAAAGGATTATCCCACACCAGCAAAAAGGCCACACTATAGTGTGCTAAATAAAGCAAAAATAAAGAGAGATTTTGGTATTGAGATACCCTATTGGAGAGACAGTTTGAAGAGAATGCTAAGTGAAACAAAAGGAGACAGCAATGAATAATTTAATTTCTATCCTAATAACTGGCGGTGCAGGATTTATAGGCAGCAACTTTATTCCTTATTTCTTAGAGAAACATCCTGAGTATAATGTAATAAATTTAGACTTACTTACTTACTTATGCAGGAAATCTTGAGAATTTAAAAGAGGTAGAAAGCAATCCAAGATATAAATTTATAAGAGGTGATATCTGTAATCGAGAGCTTGTCGAGTACATATTTAAAGAGTTTGATATTCAGGGCGTAATTCACTTTGCAGCAGAGTCTCATGTTGACAACTCAATTAAAAATCCTGATGTATTTATAAAGACAAATGTTCATGGCACATTTACACTGTTGGATGTGGCTTATAAACATTGGATGAAAGAGCCCTTTGAATATAAAGACAGATACAAAGAGTGCAGATTTCACCACATATCAACGGATGAAGTCTATGGCTCACTCCCTAACGACCCAAGTAAACTGTTTACGGAAAAAACTCCTTATGCCCCAAATTCTCCTTATTCTGCAAGCAAAGCAGCAAGCGATATGATTGCAAGAAGTTATTTTAAGACCTATGGTTTAAATGTTGTAGTAACGAACTGCTCAAACAATTATGGCCCAAAACAGCATGATGAAAAACTAATCCCGAACATAATAAGAAATGCACTTCAAGGAAAACCTATTCCCATATACGGAGACGGTAAGAATATAAGAGACTGGCTCTATGTTCTTGACCATTGCAAGGGCATAGACCTTGTATTCCACAAAGGAGAAGCAGGTGAAACCTACAACATAGGCGGAAGAAACGAGAGAGAAAATATATACATAGCAGAAAAGATATGTGAAATTTTGGATGAACTATATCCACCTTCTGTCAATTCAGAGCTCAAAACTAAAAATCCAAGACTAAAAAGTTATAAAGAGCTTATAACTTTCGTAAAAGACAGACCCGGTCATGACAGAAGATATGCCATAGATGCAAGCAAAATTGAGAATGAGCTTGGGTGGAAGGCAGAAGAAACTTTCGAAACCGGAATAAAGAAGACAGTGGAGTGGTATTTGGATAGATATGTTAGGAGAATATAATGATCAATGTTGCAAGACCATATTTGCCACAATTTGATAAATATATCAACAAAATAAAAGAATTGTGGGACAATCACTGGATTACAAATAATGGAAAGTTTGTCCAGGAATTAGAAGAGAAGTTAAAAGATTATTTAAAATAGATTACATAGTTTTAACTGCGAATGGAACATTAGCTTTACAAGTTACACATAAGTTGTTCTGTTTGAGATAAGAAGTGGTTGTGATGTTTTTTGGGGAGTATTGGCAAATAACGCAAGTGATCTTTATAGGTTACATCTTCACGGAAAAATATACTATATGATTTTGCATATTTGTGGTTTAGATAAATTTATTCCGCCATTTATTATTGAGTTTGTAAATAAAAATTTTGATATTTCAGAACGCGAATTTATATTGCTTGAAAAGAAAGATACGAATATGGTCTGAATAAAGATTATCCTTTAAGATGGGTAAAAGCAAGAAGAGATGTTTTTAAATTTTTTTAAACTATATTTAGTATATGTATACTGCAAAAAAATAGTAATTCATGGGTTAGAAATGAAAAATTGACTTATGCTTTGTTAGCGCAACCTTGGCTATTAAAGAAATGTTATCATGTTCTATGGGAAGGTGATTTCTACTTTACTAAAAGGCAAAGCAGAGCAAAGAAAAAAGCAACAAAACAGATGGGACATTTTATCACATATATTAAAGGTGACTACGAATTGGCTAAGAAATGGTATGGAGCAAAGGGAAAGTAGCACGAATGCATTATGTATCCAAACAATTTGTTTAAAGAATATAATATTGATAACATTCTCCAAAAAGATTATGTGACAATCCAAATTGGTAATTCTGCCACCGAAACAAATAACAATTTTGAAGTCTTTGAAAAATTAAAAAATATAAAAATGAAAATATAGTTTTATATGTTCCGCTTTCTTACGGGAACAAAGAATATGTAAAAAAAGTTATTAAAAAAGGATATGAAATACTTGGAGAAAAAAATTTAAACCTATTTTGAAATTTATGCCTTTTGATAAGCATCTTGAATTTTTATCCAAAATTAATATAATTATTTTTAACCATAATAGACAACAAGGGATGGGAAATATAATAACTTTATTAGGGTTTGGTAAAAAGGTTTATGTTAGAAGTGATGTTACTTGTTGGAAAATGTTTGAGGAAAAGGGGATTAAATTGTTTGATATTAAGAAAGAGATAGATTTAAGATCTATTGATAAAAGAGTAATAGAAATGAACAAAAAAACATTAAAAAATTTTTTCTCAGGAGACATTATTAAGTCAATGGAAGATGATTTTTGAATGTTGATTTTAAGGGACAGTTATGTTTCATATAAAGTATTTAGAGTGGGATAGTAATTTTTTTGGATTATCTATATACGATTTGGAAGCAAATAACATTTGTAAAAAAGATATTTTAAATTTAAAAAAAGAGATAAACTCAATAAATTTTGATGTAATACAAACTAAAATAAACTAAAATCAATGCGAGTAATAGAAAATCTATAAAAATCATTGAATCTATGGGGTTTTCTTTTGTAGATTTTCATATTGTTTATGAAAAAAAATTAACTAAAAAACACAAGCCAAATATAATTCCCAAAAGCATAAGCAATGTTAATATTGATTGTTTTGAGGATATTAAAAAAATAATTAAGTCTCTTTATAAACATAGTAGATTTTTATCCATAGGCATTTCTCAGGAGTATGTAGACAGGTTTTATAGTGAATGGGCAAAGAAAGCTATATTGGGAACATTTGACGATTTTTGTTTAGGTTTTTTCGAAAGGAATAAGTTAGCAGTAACTTGTAAAATACTAACTCAAATAGGATTAATAGGCGTTGGTAATGAATATCAAGGCAAAAAATAGGGACATTATTGATGCGATTTTTAGAGAATTATCTTATAGATAAGAATATAAGTATTCTCAAAGTAATTACAGAAGGGAGCAATATATCAGCCCAAATTTTTTATATCAAAAACGGTTTTTTTGTTAGAGATATAAAGTATATTTCTTATTTGTTTAAAGATGATAAAAATGATTCCATTTAACAAACCACCATATACTGGAAACGAAGAAAAATATATACTTGAAGCTATAAAAAGCGATAAAATTTCAGGAAATGACTACTTTGGTAAAAGATGCGAGAAATGTTTTGAAGAAAAAAAGCATTATTAACACCATCTCACACTGCTGCTCTTGAGATGTGTGTAATGTTAATTAACATAAAGAAAAACGATGAAGTTATTATACCGAGCCATACATTTGTATCCACCGCAAATGCATTTGTGTTAAGAGGGACAAGAATAACTTTTGTAAATATTCGTCCTGACACAATGAATATTGACGAAAATAAAATTGAAGACGCTATCACTGAGAAGACAAAAGCGATAGTTGTTGTTCATTATGCTGGAGTTGCTTGTGAAATGGATAAAATTATGAAGGTTGCAAATAAATATAATCTGTATGTGATTGAAGATGCTGCTCAAGGGATGATAAGTTATTACAAAGAAAAACCTTTGGGAACTAAACTATTGGACATTTTGGAGCTTATAGTTTTCACGAAACCAAAAATTACACCAGTGGTGGTGGAAGTGGACTTTTAATAGTGAACGACGAAAGATTCATTGACAGAGCAGAAATTATTAGAGAGAAAGGAACAAACAGAAGCCAATTTTTAGAGGAATGACTGATAAATGCACCCGAGTAGATATTGGAAGTAGCTATTTAATGAATGAAATAAGTGCTGCTTATTTATGGAGGCAACTTGAAAAGGCTGAAAACATAAACCTAAAAAGATTAAAGATGTGGGAATATTATTATAAAGAATTTCTGAATTTAGCAAATAAAGGGTTTATTGAATTACTAATTATTCCAAAAGGGTGCAAACATAATGCCCACATGTTTTATATATTTTATATAAAAGTAAAAGATTTAAAAACAAGAACAAAACTTATAAATTTTTTGAAAGAAAACGGTATCTTAGTAGTTTTTCATTATATCCCACTTCACAGCAGCCCAGCGGGAATAAAGTTTGGAAATTTCGTAGGAAAAGACGAATTTACAACAAAAGAAAGTGAGAGACTTATAAGATTGCCTTTATATTATTCTATCACTAAAGATGAAGTCGAATTTGCTATTAATAAAGTGAAAGAATTTTTTAACAACAAAACGAAACAAATGAAACTAAAAAAAGTAAAAGATTATTTTTAGACAAAAACCAATGTTTAAAATATACAAAAAAGCAGGGGGAGATAATCAATGGTTAACATTAGTGAGTTTAGGGAATACATCATAGATGAAATTATTAATAGAACAATTTTTTTAGCGAAAAGCATAGATGAAATAGAAAGTCTTTTAAAATATTGGAATTTAAAACAAGAAAACGTGATAGCCGTTAGAACATCAACTAAAATGAGAGAAAGATATAGGAATATATATGTTTATGAGCTTAAAACTAAAGTAAGAGAATTTTCAACTCAAAACTTTTTTAGAAACTACTTGTTTACATCAGGATTATTCGAAAAACTAAGAAGTTCAATATTTTCAAAAGGTATAAATTTATGGATGTTTAGAACTTACGAATGGTGTAAGGACCTAGAAAGAATAGGAAACAATAAGGTTTTGCTAATTGATTATGATTTGTACATAAAACTAAATAATAAGATTTGGGCTCTGAATCTTCTTGAAGGAAACGATTATCTTCGTAGCCACTTAGAGATAAGAACAAAAAAGCTAAAAACAAGATATGAATTTAATACGAATTCAACATTCTATAAACTAATCAACGATGATTATTCGTTGCCATGGGTTATCTCTTCCCAAATTTCGAACGGTGGTGACGGTGTATTTAAAATAGCGAATCATGATGATTTTAAAAGAGCTATTTCAAAAATAAAAACCCCTGTAGTTAAAATTGAAAAATTCATTGAAAATTGCATACCAGTGAACCAGTTTGCCATAATCTTCTTTGATAAAATTATAAAATATCAACCATCTCGCCAAATCATTGAAGAACACGAAGGAGAAATGAGATTTAAAGGTTCTGATTTTAAGCTTAAAATAGATGAAAAAATAGAAAGAAAAATAACCAAACTAACTCATTTTATAGGGCTCGAGTTGCAGAAATTGGGTTACCGCGGAATATTTGGATGTGACTATATTATATCAGATAATGAAGTTTACTTTATTGAAATAAATCCAAGATTTCAAGGTTCTACTTTTTTACTTACTTATAACGACGACCTTTTTAATCCTTATATTTTGCACATGTTATCATTTTATTATGGTAATTATATAGTTGAGTTCAAGAATAATATGGATATATGTGAAAATCAATATGTAGAGTTAAAAAGCGATTACAGTAAGTACAAGTATTTTTCTAATATTAAAGAAATAGAACAACAATATAAAAATGAGAGTTTAGATATTAGGTCTGCATTTGACCATATAAGATTAGAACCTAATGTTCCACAGGGGTTCTATCTTGAGTAAATCCTATAATTCTTTTAATTTCATTTGTCAGAGTTTTTATTGCAACAGACCCATTATACTCAAGTTTAAACTCTTCTTTTTTCTCATTCATTAAAGTAATTTTGCTATATTTTATATTCAATCCACTTATTAATGCAGCAATAACAAAAACTAATGCTTCAAGCACTATTTCGATTGAACCTGATGAAACATAAGATAATTGATAGTGATATGTTTCATATAGTCCTTTTTTAGATAACTCTTCTTTAATCTGTTTTAAGGTTGCTATAACATTGTCAATATGAGCTTTTTCGTCTATTGTTATTCTTGCTTTCAGTTTTGATGTTTTATATATATGTTTATAATAGTTGTATATAGATTTTTCTATTATATTTGTTTCTGCATTTGCTTCAATAGTACGATTTTGGTGTTTTGTTAATAGCATATCGTAAGCATATATCAAATTGGTTTCCTGAAAAAACAGCAATTTTAGCATCATGTTTATATCTTGCAAGTCTATAAAAATACTTTCATCCTCTGTGATAGTATCAATATAGGCTAAAACCAGCTTTTCTATGTTTGAAATATTTGGGTATAGGTTGTTAATCTGAATTAACCTATTTTTAATGGTGTCATATTGTAGGCTTCGGGCACTCTTAATTTTGTCTAAAATATACAATAGGTTTAAAGTCTCAAAGTGACTCTTTTTTAATTTCATCAGATTTTTCAGAGATTCTAATATATCAATTTTTTTATCATTATCATTTTTCTCTTTACTAGACTTGGAAAATATTAATAAAAGTTGACTTTTAGTACTGTTGGGATCATTTTTGAGATAATAATTAAATTCTTTATATATTTTATCTATTCCTATTATTTGTATACTCTTTTCAAATCTACACACAATTTTCTCAAAACGACTATTCTCAATGGTAAGTCCATAAACTGCAGATGATCTGATATCGAAAATATCGAAGTCACAATTTTTTATAATAGCGTTTTCAAAAGACACCGAATAATTCATGACTCTTCTAAATTTACACTTATCAAATAAAGAATATCTAAAGCCCACCCCCTTTATGTAGCAATTTTCAAACTTGCAGTTCTTAAATACTGTTCCAAACATCCCTGATTTTTCGAATAGGGATTCAAATTTGGAATAATTCCTTATATTTATCCCACTGTGGTCTTTTGTGTGAATAAACTGACAATCTTCAAAAACAGCATCAGCAAAATTTGAGTGTTTAAAACTGCAATCTATAAATTTGCAACCTTTAAAATAAGCACCTTTTGCGTCGATATGAGACATGTCACAATTAATAAAATCATAATTAGCAATTTTTGCTCTGACAAAGTCGGCCCTAAAAAAGCAATATTCTCTTAATGCTTTTTCTTTAAAACTTACAACACTGTAGCTAAAAACTCTTCCTTGAAAATTTTCCCTAAACTCACTAATGTTAACCATTGATTATCAAAATAAAAATTTAGTATAATTTTTCTCTATAGAGGAGTCTTATGAATTTAGAAAAGTCTATCGACGCATTTCTAAAATATTGCAAAATTCAGAAAAATTTAAGCAATAACACCATAAGAATGTATAAAATAGATTTGGGCAATTTTAAATCCTTTTTGGGAAATATCAACATAAAAGAAATCAATAAAGATAAAATCAAAGAATACTTAGAATATTTAAGCAAAAAATACAACAAATCTAAAACAATAAAAAGAAAAATAATAACAATTAAAGCATTCATTAATTATTTAGAGTACGAAGAGTACATTTTTAATAATCCCTTTAGAAAAATAAGAATAAGCCTAAAAGAAAATAGGAAATTACCAGTTGTCTTATCTTTAGATGAAGTTAAAAAACTCCTAAAGTGCGCGTATAATTTTAAAAGTAAATTTTATCAAAGAAATTTGCTAATTATAGAAATTCTTTTAATTAGCGGCATTAGAGTTTCTGAGCTGTGCAATATAAAAAAAGAAGATATAAACTTCTCAAATAAATTTATAATGATAAAAGGAAAAGGAAACAAGGAAAGAAAAATATACATACCTAACAATAAAATTTTAAATTTATTGAAACAAACTATTGATAAATTCAACATTCAAAACGGGTATATTTTTCTAAACAAATATAATGAACCCTTATCTGACCAAAGTATAAGAAAGATTTTAGAAAAATACTCAAAAAAATGTCTCAACAAAAAAATAACCCCACACACTTTGAGGCACACCTTTGCAACCATTTTGCTAAACTCAGGAGTAGATATAAGGCAAATTCAAGTCCTGTTAGGACACAGTTCCATATTAACTACGCAAATATATACTCATTTTGATGAAAGTATGTATAAAAATGTATTAGATAAGCACCCTTTGAATGAATTTTTAGATAATGACAACAATTAACGATATCTTACTTTTTCAATTTCATTTTTTATCCATCCAGACTAAAAGATTTGGTATTGGGCATAGACATACTTACCACTCTTTGAAATGATATACAGGTTTAGATACTTTCTCAACCACTTCATAGGATAAGAAACAACACTCAAGAAATACTCAAGCAGTAGTGTTGGGAGTCTTGCAATGTTGTCTGATATCACGGTATTACACCTTTTGAGTTTCTCTTACATGTATTAATCATTCATATCTATTCCAAAGTGTGGTCTTGCAAGATTCCAGGTATCCTGCCAACTTTGGGCTTTTCTTATGAATTCTTCATCATCTCTACATCTTTCAGGATAGATAGAGAAGAAATACTTAATCATCCTTTCTATGTGAGTTCTCAATAATAGCCTGAAGATATTTTGCACCAGGTGGAATAGGTTTTATTTCTGTATTCAGGATTGAGAATAGTTCGTTGTATTCTTTTAGTTTTTCTTTTGCTTCCTTCAGCAGAATTCAGCACCATTGTCTAATCTTATATTTATCTTCTCTTTGACACTATGAGCCCTTAACCAGAGTACAACAAGCATAAGAAAGGCTAAATCGTATATTGCAGCAGATAAACTATGTGAATAAGCAGTAAATCTAATTCTGGTTTTTACATCTATGGCATTATACTCATAAACTGGCAGATTGTATTTTACTATGTGGTCATACACATCCTTTGGTAAAGCGGATTTATCCAGTATATGCTTTGTGTCAACCTGAAGATAGGTAAATGGCGTAAGGTGTTCATAGTCATACAGCCTTCTTCTGTTGCCATTTATCGTTCTTATCTTCTTTGGCTTTAATCTGTTTCTTTTTAGGATTGCCTTTATTGTGTTTTCACTGATTTCTTATGTCAAAGCTACAATAAACTCCCCACCCTTTTGGTAGCATGCCCTCATCTTTTTAAATAGATGGAGGGTAAATAAAATTGTTGGGGGTTTGTATGTACTATTCGGTAAAAGTGTCCCCCGCACTTCTAAAATACACCACTAACGCAGACCAAAAGTGCACCACTTGATGTATAATCCTCTTTGATTCCAAATAAGGACAAAGGGAATTATCTTGATGCTGAGTTATGAGGAGTTTGTTATGATACATACACTGCATAAACAAGGACATTCCATAAGGGCAATTTCAAGGATTAGAGGAATAAACAGAAGAACTATAGCAAAAAGGCTAAAGGAGGATGAACCCAAGCCATATAAAGCAAGGGTTTGTCCAAGTAAACTCGACCCTTTTAAAGAGTATATCGGAAAAAGGCTTCTCTCGGCTTTACCCCATAGGATACCATCAACTGTTGTATTAGATGAGATAGTAGAAAAAGGCTATGAAGGTAAAATAAGAATATTGCAGGTGTATATGCACAAATGGTATGAAGAGAATCAAGCATCAAAGAGAAAAGAAGAAAGCATAATAAGGTTTGAAACTAAGCCCGGCTTTCAGGCTCAGGTTGATTGGACTACCATAAGAGGAGGAAAATCACCTATCTATGGTTTTGTTATGATTCTAAGCTACTCAAGGGCTCCATTTGTATACTTCACAGACTCAATGAAACAGGATGTATGGCAAGACTGCCACATAAGAGCATTTTCATACTTTGGAGGAGTTCCAAAAACCATACTTTATGATAATCTAAAGAGTGCAATTATAGAGAGAAATAAATACGGACAAAACAGACACGGATTTAATCAGAAGTTTTTAGATTTCTCCAAAGGCTGGTTTATACAAAAATATGCAAACCATATAGGCCTCAGACCAAGGAAAAGGTTGAAAGATTTAACAGATACCTAAAGGAAAACTTCTACAGACCCCTTGTTGCATCTTTAAAAGGCAGTGGTATAGAGATAACTGCAAATTTGTTAAACTCGAGACTTCCACCGTTTCTTGTGTCTTTCCCTTATCATAATACTTCACTATCCCTGGAATCGCAATCTTCAAATTTAGAAACAAATATTTGATTCAACTCGTATCTTTTTGACTTAATCAGAGGATTGACGCTCCATCTCCTATCCAGCTTATCTATTGCAACAAACAAAGCAACATTTAAAACATCCATAGATTGGAAGAAACCTTCTTTTCTCAGTCTCTGTTTTTCAAAGGTAGAGTGAACCGATTCAACGGTGTTTGTCGAATTGATGAATTTTCTTATGGTCTCTGGATATTTTAAGAAAGACAAGAACTCCTCTTTCTTTGATTCTAAATATTGAGTGTAGGTTTTATATCGTTTCTTTAATTTATCGATAATATCGGTTTGAAATATAACCAACCCTTTATCAAATGTATCGCAGTAATTTTTAATCTCTTTTAGTTTTTTATTAATATAAGAAGCGTCTGAACATCAATACCCTTTTCATTCCCCTGTTTATCAAATCCTGCAAAACCTCCATCCATGTGGATTTATTCTCTTTTCCAAAGAAAGAATAATATCCAAGAAGGGATTTATTCGCGTTTATATCTATACCAGCAACAGTATAGACAACACTCTTTTTAACCCTTTTATCCTTTAAATCTTTTACCATGCAATGGTAAGCATCGATATAGATGAAATAATAGCTTTCCTGTAATTCTTTTGACTTGAATTCAAGCATTTGGTTTTTATGTATTTCATCATAAGCTTTTTCGCTAAAGTCTAAACCTCTTAATTTCATCTTGTATACAATTTCCTGTTTTGAATCTCAGTTGATTAAAAAAGAAAAGATTAAATCTTCAAAACTTTCGTCGTATCTTTGATATTTAGGAGGTAGGAGATTTAAACGAAAGTTTGAGCTCCTTGTTCTTGGAGCCTCAAGTTCCAGTTTACCAAGCCCTGTATTTAGGGTTCTTCTGTATACTCCATTGCCTTTATCCTTTGGGTTTTCAAGAAGATATTCATATCTCTCCTTTCCCATTATTTCAATTAACAACCCTTCCATTAAAGAGGCTAATTTATTCTTACCATATTCATCCAGTTCTCTTACTACATCCATATTATTTGACATTATTTCTTTTAACATATCTCTGTTCATGTAAGCCACCCTCCTTTAAAAATCATTTTACTTATTTTGAGGATAGACACAAAATTGTTTTAAGTCCCGGGATATTATCCGACATTGTAAGGAATGGGTATGTTGAGAATAGAAAAGACAAGAAGTTTAACGAGTTAGTGAAAAAGGCTATAGAGCACGATATACTATTTCTTTTAGCAGATAAGGATAAGATAGTTTTTAACTCCCAAATAATGAAAAAGGGTGCTGAAGTTTATTTAGGATAAAAACTGTGAAGATGGAAAGGGCTAAAGAGATACCATTTTTACAATATGATTGCCTTTTTATTTTACAAAAAGTGTTTTACAATAATTAGATTTGCAAAATAAATTAACTTGCAAAAACATAAATTATATTGTATGTATGACTTTGAGAAATGGTTATAATAAAGATTGGAAAGTAAGGCATGTTTATTGAAACCAAAACCCGCTCTCTTTTGAAAGCCGTCTCTTGGCGTGTTTTTGCCACAAGTATAACGATTCTTATTGTTTTTATATTTTTTGGAAAGTTAGAGCTTGCTATAGCTGCTGGCATTTTGGAAAGTATAAGTAAAATTATAATGTATTTTGTCCATGAGAGAATCTGGAATAAAATAAACTTTGGCAGGAAAAGAGTTGAGCCATTTGTTTTATGGTTTACTGGACTTCCGCTATCTGGAAAGACAACCATAGCCAATGCGGTGTATGAGAAATTGAAGGGAATAAAGAATCTTCCTATCCAGAGAATTGATAGTAAGGACATAAGGGAGATGATACCAGAGATAGGATACGATAGAGAAGATAGAGTTCGCCATTTAAAGAGAGTTGGTTTTTTGATAAAAGTTTTGCAGTCCAATTCTATTTCTGTTGTTGCTTCCTTTGTTTCGCCTTATAAGGATATTAGAGAGTTTTTAAGGAAAAATACCAAAAATTTCATTGAGATTTATGTAAAAGCAAGTATAGATGAGTGCAAAAGAAGAGACTATAAGGGCGTTTATAAGAAGGCTGAGATTGGGGAAATAAAAAACCTAACCGGTATTCATGAACCTTATGAAGAGCCTGATTCTGCCGAGATAGTTTTAGATACAGAAAAATACTCGATTGAAGAGATGACAGAAATAGTTTATAAGTATGTGATGAAAAATATTGTAAAACTTTAAAGGTGTGGTTATGGATAACGATAAAATAACGCATTTAAAGTTGCTTGAGTACGAGAGCATTCACATAATAAGAGAAGCGATAGCAGAAGCAGAAAATCCAGTGCTTTTATACTCCATAGGCAAGGACTCATCCGTCTTGCTTCATCTTGCATTGAAGGCATTTTATCCGGCAAAATTACCGTTTCCTGTAATGCATATAGATACAACATGGAAGTTTAGAGAGATGATAGAGTTTAGGGACAAAAGGGCAAAAGAGTTAGGGCTTGATTTAATAGTTTATATAAATGAAGAAGGACTAAAGAAAGGGATAAATCCGTTTACTCACGGTAGCAAGGTTCATACAGACATAATGAAGACTGAAGCTCTAAAAAAAGCGTTGGATAAGTATAAGTTTGATGTGATTTTGGGTGGTGCAAGGAGAGACGAAGAAAAGTCAAGGGCAAAAGAGAGGATTTTCTCATTCAGAGACAAACATCACAGATGGGATCCAAAGAATCAGAGACCAGAGTTGTGGAATTTGTATAATTTGAAAAAGAACAAGGGTGAGAGTATAAGGGTTTTTCCGTTGTCTAATTGGACAGAATTAGATATATGGTTGTATATTTACCTTGAAAATATTCCTGTTGTTCCACTTTATTTTGCAAAAGAGAGACCGGTTGTTGAATACGATGGCACTTTGATTCTTGTGGATGATGATAGAATGCCATTAGAGTTAAGAAAAAAGGCTCAAATGAAATGGGTTAGATTTAGAACGCTTGGCTGTTATCCACTTACAGGTGCAATAGAGTCGAAAGCAAAAACTTTACCTGAAGTTATACAGGAAACCCTGTTAGCGAAGTACTCAGAGAGACAGGGAAGATTAATAGATTTTGACCAGGTTGGAAGTATGGAGAAGAAGAAGATAGAAGGGTATTTCTGAAAATGTAGGTGTTGGGTATTAGGTAATTGGGTATTGGGTGTTGGGTAGTGGGTACTGGGGTTGAAGGGAGTAGGGATGGGTAATTTTAAGGAATTGGATGTGTGGAAAAAGGCTAAAAATTTAGCAGTTGAGATATATAAAATGACAGAGAGTGATTCTTTTAAAAAAGATTTTTCTTTGAGAGACCAAATTAGGAGAGCTGCTGTATCGATTCCAAGTAATATAGCTGAAGGAGATGAGAGATTTAGCAATAAAGAAGCTATTAGATGTTTCTACATAGCAAATGGTTCCATTGCAGAGTTGATTACACAACTTTTAATATGTAGGGATATAGGATATTTACATGAATCAGAAGTCAATACATTTCTTTCTGAATTAGAAAGACTTTCAAAAATGATAAAAACACTAATTAAATATAGGGTGAGCAATGAAGGAAAATAATAAAAACCAAATATCTGCTATCCAAAACCCAGAACCCAAAACCGAATACCCAGAACCAAATACCCAAAACCTTATAAAAAGCAACATACTCGAATATCTCCGTCAGCATGAACAGAAAGAGCTATTGCGTTTTATAACTTGTGGCAGTGTTGATGATGGCAAAAGTACTCTTATAGGAAGGCTGCTTTATGAAACAAAGGCTGTGTTTAAGGACCAGCTTATGGCTCTAAAGGCAGAAGCAAAGTATAAGAGAACGGAAGATGAGATAGATTTTTCTTTGCTTGTTGATGGGCTTCAGGCGGAGAGAGAACAGGGTATAACTATAGATGTTGCCTATAGGTATTTTTCAAGTGAAAAGAGAAAATTTATCATAGCAGACACACCAGGGCATGAACAATACACAAGGAATACAGTCACAGGAGCATCAAATGCTGATTTGGCTGTTATTTTAATAGATGCGAGAAATGGAGTTTTAACTCAAACCAAAAGGCACTCTTTTATAATGGTTTTGCTTGGAATAAGACATATTGTCGTTGCTATAAACAAAATGGACCTTGTGGAATACAGAGAAGAAGTTTTTGAAAAGATAAAAAGCGACTATGTGAAAATAATAGAAGAGATTAGAGAGAGAGTGAGTGAAGTTGTTGGTGATTCAGAGAAGTTGAATGTAGATTTAGAGTTTATACCAATCTCTGCCTTAAAAGGCGATAATGTTGTAAAGAAGAGCAGTAATATGCCCTGGTATAAGGGTAAAACTCTGCTTGAGTATCTGAATAGCGTGAAAGTTCAAAGTTCAGTGTTCAATACTGGGCAGTTTCGTTTTCCTGTTCAGTATGTGAATCGTCCAAATCTTGATTACAGAGGGTATTGTGGCACTATTATCTCCGGAGAGATAAAAAAAGGTGATGAGATAGCTGTTTTACCATCAAGGATAAAAACAAAGGTAAAGGCTATAGTGCCACCTGCTTATAGGGAAGCTCAAAGTTCAGACGATGGAAAATTTGAACAAACAGACTCTGCTCGTGCACCAATGGCAGTTACTGTTCTTACGGAAGACGAAGTTGACATAAGCAGAGGCGATTTGATTGTAAAGCCGTCCGAGATGCCAAAATTAAGCGACACTGTTGATGTGTTTATTATCTGGATGGGGGATGAGCCCTTAGTTGTAGGAAAAACTTACGATATTAAAAAAGGAACAGGGTACTTATCAGGTTATGTAGATGAGATATATTTTAAAATAAATATAAATACGCTCGAAAAAGAGACTGACAACAGGCTAAATATGAATGAAATCGCATACTGCCGTGTTGTTTTTACAAACGAAATACCGTTTGATTCATATTGGTCTAACAGATATACAGGCAGTTTCATTTTTATAGATAGAATAACCAATAATACCGTAGGTGCAGGTCTGATTGTAAAAGGAGGCCAATCAAAATACATATCCTGGCATCAACATAAGGTAAGCAAGCAGGATAGAAGTAAAATAAAGGGTCATAAACCATGCATTATTTGGTTTACGGGTTTGAGTGGTTCGGGTAAATCGACTATAGCTAACGCCTTGGAAGATACTTTAAATAGAAAAAGTTATCATACATATCTGCTTGACGGAGACAATATAAGACATGGTTTAAACAAAGATTTAGGCTTTTCTGATGAAGACAGGAAAGAAAATATAAGGAGAATAGCTGAAGTTGCGAAGTTGTTTGTTGATGCTGGACTAATCGTAATAACGGCTTTTATATCTCCATTTAAAGAAGAAAGGGAATTTGCAAGAAGTCTTGTCGATAAAGATGAGTTTGTTGAAGTATTTGTTGATACGCCGCTTGAAGTATGTGAGCAGAGAGACCCTAAGGGTCTTTATAAAAAAGCAAGGGAAGGAAAAATAAAGAATTTTACAGGAATAGATTCACTTTACGAACCACCCGATGCTCCAGAGATTCATATAAGGACAGAGAGATTAACTGTTCAGGAAAGCGTTGAAAGGATTATAAACTACCTTAGAAAAACAGGGATACTATGAATTACATAAAAATATGACTTTCTTTAAAAAACCTTTGTTAAAAAAGAAAGATGAAAAGGTTCAGTATATTATTTATGATAATAACTGCTCTCGTTTTCTCTTTTGAAAAGTTTAAAAACTATTTGGATCTATTATTGCGTTCGAGAGTGAGATAAGAAAAACAATGAAGTGGCAAAAGCACTTGAATGAAAAATAGATTGATAAACAATTTAAAGTTGTTTACAAACTCCGAAGATAAAAAACGGCTTTTGGAAAACTTTTTTTCACTTTCGGTCTTGCAGGGTGCAAATTATATACTGCCGTTGATAACTCTGCCTTATTTAGTAAGAGTATTAGGCCCTGAGAAATTTGGTTTAATAGCATTTGCTCAAGCGTTTATTCAATATTTCAATATATTAACTGACTATGGTTTTCAGCTTTCAGCAACAAGGGAAATATCCATACACAGGGAAAACAAAGAGAAAGTTTCAGAAATCTTTAGCTCCGTTATGATAATAAAGTTTGCGTTATTAATTTTATCTTTTATAATAATGACTGTCATTGTTTTTTCTTTTGAAAAGTTTAGAAAAGATTGGCTGATTTATTATTCAACATTTGGCATGGTTGTTGGTCAGGTTTTGTTCCCTGTTTGGTTCTTTCAAGGAATGGAGAGAATGAAATATATTACTTTTTTAAACATAATAGCTAAGTTAATATTTACCGTTTGCATTTTTATTTTTATCCGCAAGGTTTCAGATTATATATATGTGCCGCTTATCAACTCAGTTGGGTTTATTGTAGCAGGAATATCTGCTTTGACTATAATATGGAAAGACTTTAATTTGAGACTAAAGTTTCCCTCTTGGAAAAGTATAAAACATCAGCTAAAAGAAGGAGGATATATATTTATATCGAGAGTTAGTATAAGTTTCTATACCATTTCAAACACTTTTGTTTTAGGGTTGTTAACAAACAATGTCGTTGTGGGGTATTATTCCGCAGCAGAAAGATTGGTTAATGCCGTAAAGAGTCTTAATAATGTAATACTTCAGGTTATGTTTCCCTATGTATCGAGTCTTTCGAAGAAAAATTTTGATAGAGCAGTAAGAGTGGTAAGAACTGAACTAAAGTCACTGCTTGGTTCAGAGATAATTTTATGTGCGGCCGTTTTTATTGTTGCTCCTCAAATTGTGCTTCTGCTATTTGGTAAGCCATTTATAGAATCGGTGGGCATAATAAGGATTCTAATTTTTACTGCTCCTGTGATAATATTATCTGCTGTAATAGGTCAACAAATACTGCTGAATTTTGGAATGAAAAGACTGTTTACAGTAAGTATAGTATATATGTCTATTGCACATCTTATAATACTACCTCTATTAGTATTACTGAAAAGAGCGACGGGGGCTGCAATAGCAGTATTAATCACGGAAAGCCTGATACTTTCTTTCAGAATAGCCGGACTATACAGGGAAAGAAAAGACATAGCTTTATCATTATTGGGAGGATAAAGTGAATACAAGATTGCCAAATTTTCTAATAGTAGGAGCTGCTAAAGCGGGCACAACATCATTGTATTACTATTTGAGAGAGCATCCTGAGATATATTTAAGTGATATCAAAGAGTTAAGATTTTTTTCTAACATGGAAGGAAATTTTCAAGGGCCTGGTGATGAAAATGTGAATAAAAGTGTGTCGAAAAGTATAGATGAATACGAAAGTTTCTTTGAGAAAATAAATGGAGAAAAGGCAATAGGAGACATTTCTCCCGACTATTTATATTATTTTAAAAATTCAATAGATAATATAAAAAATTTTTTATTGAATCCAAAAATAATCATAGTATTAAGAAACCCTATAGATAGAGCTTTTTCACAGTATCTTCATTTTACAAGAGATGGAAGAGAAACATTGTCTTTTGAGAAGGCATTAAAACTGGAAAACAGAAGAAAGGAACTTAATTGGGAATGGGCTTGGTTTTACAAAGATGTAGGTCTGTACTACAATCAAGTAAAGGCATACCTTGAAAATTTTGAAAATGTAAAGATATATCTATATGATGATTTAATGAACAATAGATTAGGTGTAGTTCAGGACATTTACAGATTTTTAGAAGTGGATGATAACTTTGTCCCGGAAAGTTTGAATGAAAAATTCAATGTATCTGGTATACCTAAAAACAGATTTCTGCATGAATTTCTATCAAAAGACAGCTTAGTTAAAAAGTTAATAAGACCAGTGGTTAGAACAGTTATGCCTGATAGAGAAAAAAGACAGAAACTTATAAATAAAATTATGCAGAAGAATTTAAAAAAGCCAAAAATGAAACCAGAAACGCGAGAGTATTTGAAGCAATTTTATAAAGAAGATATTTTAAAGTTACAAGATTTAATAAATAGAGACTTATCACACTGGCTGGAGTGAAAATTATGTTTGACTACCTGATTATTGGCTCCGGCTTTGCCGGTTCTGTTATAGCGGAAAGAATAGCGAATAAATTAAATAAGAAAATTCTCATAATTGAAAAAAGAAACCATATAGGCGGAAACTGTTATGACTTTAAAGACGAAAGTGGCATAATCGTTCACAAATATGGCCCACATCTCTTTCATACAGATTATAAAGATGTATGGGATTATCTATCAAACTTTACAGAATGGGAGATATATCATCACAAAGTATTAGCATTTATAGATGGCAAAAAAGTTCCAATTCCTTTTAATTTCAATACCTTACATAAGATTTTTCCAAGTGAGCTTGCCAAAAGATTAGAAAACAAGCTTCTTGAGAATTACCAATATAACTCAAAAGTGCCCATACTTGAACTTAAAAAGTCAAGCGACAAAGACTTAAAATTCTTAGCCGATTACATATACGAAAAAATCTTTGCTAACTACACAGCCAAACAGTGGGGAATGAAACCAGAAGAGATAGATAGTGAAGTTACAGCGAGAGTTCCTGTTTTTATTGGGAAAGACGATAGATACTTCAACGACAAGTATCAAGGTGTGCCTAAATATGGATATACTAAACTCTTTGAAAAAATGCTCAACAACAAGAACATTAAAATTATGTTAAACACAGACTTTAGAGAAGTAATAAAAGTTGATTTAGATAGCAAAAAGATATATTTCTTCAATCAAGAATTTAAGGGCAAACTCATTTTTACAGGGATGATAGATGAGTTTTTTGATTATAAATTTGGCAGGCTACCATATCGCTCACTTGACTTACAGTTCAATGTGATTGAAAAAGAATACTTCCAGGAAGCAGCAGTGGTTAATTATCCAAACAATTACGATTTTACTCGTATAACAGAGTTTAAACACATTCATCTGACAAATACAGAAAAGACTATTATTTTAAAGGAATATCCAAAAGCCTACAATCCAGAGACAGATATACCCTATTATCCTATCTTTACAAAAGAGAATCAAGAAAGCTACTCAAAATACAAAGATCTTGCGAACAATTTTGGCAATGTGATATTCTTAGGCAGGCTTGCGGAGTATCGTTATTATGACATGGATGATGTGGTAAAAAAAGCTTTGGAAGTGTTTGAGGAAAAAGTAAGATGATTAAAAAAGTTTGTGTAATTGATAATTTCCGGAGGAAAAGATGAACAAAAAGGTAGAGAAATTTTTGAAAAATTTGGATTTACTATTTGGACAAATAGAAGAATTTGCTAAAAAATATAATTTGAGTTGGAAGTATGAGAATATAGAAATATATGAAGAATATGCAGGTAAATACGAAACAAAAGAGCTCTATGTTTTAAAAAATGATGATTTTGTTTTTAAAGTAAAACCAATTGGAGCTTATATAATAGGAGCAGAAGGTAGAGCAGATTTGATTGGCATATTAGATGCAGTAGTATTAGTTTATTTAGAAAAAAATCATTTTCTGGAGACAAAAATATCAGCAGGAAATGAAAAGAATGTAATTTCACATTCTAAGGAACCGCTTTATGTTGGCTTTGAAAATCCTGGATGGTATATATCTCTCGAAAGAAAAAAGATTGCACCTATAAATGAAAACAATATTTGTAACATCTTGGAGAATATAAGTGAATTTAAATGCCCTGGAAAGAATTTATAATAGTTATAAAATTTTTAAAGAAACTTACAGGTTTGTCAAAAAAACAAACTTATACGAAAGGATTGATGTTTTAAATGAAAGTAAAGATACAGTGGAAGATTTGTTTATAGTAGAAATCTTTGCATGTTTAGAAAGATTTTTAAGAAATAGTTTAATTTATTGTATAGAATTGGAAAAATGCAATTTTGAGAAAGAAAGAATTTTAAACCATCTGGAATACATAAGAATAGAAGACCTTCTGGATAGCTTAAAAAAGATAATTGACAGCAATACTGTTGGGTTTATCAAACAGATTAAGAGTTATAGAGATTGGATTGCTCATGGAAGAAACCCCAAAAAACCGCCATCTGTTAGAAAAGTGGATTTTGAAAAATCTTTTGAAGCAATAAAGAGCATTATGCAAGTTTTAGAAAGTGGATTGTAAAGAGGTAAAAAACAGATGAAAAGTGCAAAAACAGAAACCGTATGTGCGGTTGTCGTTACATACAATAGAAAAGAGCTTCTAATTGAGTGTCTTGAAGCATTGCTAAAGCAAACAAGGCCATTAGATGGGATTTATATAATCGACAATGCTTCAGCAGATGGCACACCTGAGTTGTTAAAAGAGAAAAGATTTATTCAAGAACTGCCGCCGAAAGAATTGAGTGAGCCGTGGGAAAAAGAATTTATACTTACCAACCAATTATCACCAAGTGGCAATCATCAACTACCAATTCACTATGTAAGAATGCACGAAAATACAGGCGGAGCAGGTGGCTTCCATGAAGGAGTTAAAAGGGCTTATGAAAAAGGATATGATTGGTTGTGGTTGATGGATGATGATGTTGAAGCGATTGAAGATTGTCTTTATTATCTTTTATCTTATGGTAAAAAGAGTATGATATTAACTCCATTAAGAATAAATAAATTTTCAAGAATTGAGGAGTATAACGGAATTAGACTTGATCTATCCAACCCTTTTTTAAGGTTTAATCGTTTAAAGATTCCAATTTATGAATTGTATGAAAATTTGGAGGAAGCGCAGCAACTTGAATTTATAGAAGTTAAGGACTTTTCTTTTGAAGGTCCTCTCATAAATAGGAAAGTCGTTGAAGTTGTTGGTTTTCCTATGAAGGAGTTTTTCATAGGAGGTGATGATTTAGAATATTCATTGAGAATAAAGAGTAAACTAAGCAATGTTAAGTTTTTGTGTATAACTCGTGCAGTTTTAGTAAGAAAATTAAGTAAGCTTTCATCTGTCAGTAAAAGAAGAAAAGGTCTTAGTTGGAGAGATTTTTATAACTTTAGAAACTATACTTTCATTCATAAAAAATACGGGAATAACTTTCTTGTAAAATTAAAGCCATTTTTTCTATTTATTTTAATATCTTTAAAAAATTTTTATAATTTTAAAAAAGTTAAACTTTTTTCAAAAGCTTTATGGGAAGGGTACTTTAAATTATGAGAGTACTTACGCTATGTATGGATTATTTACCAAGATTGGGAGGAATTTCTAACCATATACACTTTCTAAATAAGACATTGAGAAAATTGGGAATAGATGCAAGAATTCTTCAAATAATAGAAAATGCAAAAGATAAACATTTAAAGTTAGAAGAAACAGAGATTGATGGAAATATTGTTTACAGGTTCTTTTTAAAAGATCCTTTAAAAAAACTAAATAAATTTAGGTATAGACCATACATAAATGAAATAATTGATAAGTTTGGAAAGTTCGATGTCATCCATACTCATGAGTTTAAAACTACGGAGTTTTTGGTTCCTTCCTGTTATTACGATAGGTTTGTTTGGACTAATCATACTAGTTACTTTTTTAAATTTTTCTCAGAAAAAACTCTTAAGAATTTACTTTTAAAGCCTTTGATTCTAAATCAACTAAAAAAAGCCAAGTTTATTATCACTGTGAGTAAACTTTATGAAGAGAAGACTCGTAAGATTTTGCGAAATTCGAACATTGTAACCATACCTAATGGTATAGATATTGAAAGATTTACAAAATTTGAAAAGAAAAAGCTTTTTGGTTTACCTACCAGTAAGATAAAAATATTAATACCTGCAAGGTGGTCAAGAGTAAAGGGAATTCACATTGCAGTTAGTTTGTTGAAAGAAATGTTAAAAACAAAATATGCTTCAAAGCTACTTTTTATGTTTGCTGGAAGTGACATTTATGACGATGAAAAATACAGATCCAAGATTCTTAAAGATCTTCAAGGGTTAGAAAACAATTACATACTATTAGGAAAAATAGAGTTTTCTAAAATGCCTTATTTGTATCAAGAGAGTGATATTGTTTTGTTGCCTTCATTGTTTGAAAATGCCTCGATAACTGTTCTTGAAGCGATGGCTTCAAAAAAAATACTTATAGCTTCGAATGTTGGGGCAGTTCCAGAGTTTGTTAAGGATGGTATAACAGGTTTTCTGTTTCAGAAAGAAAATGTGGCTGAACTAAAAAAAATTTTGGAGTTTTGCATAGAAAATTTAAGAACCTCTAAAATGGAAGAAATTAAAGAGAATGCTTTTAATTACTGTATCAATAACTTCAGCTGGAATCAAATTGCAAAAAAAACGCTAAAAGTGTACGAAAAGGTAAGTAAAAATGAGAGTCTTAATATTTAACTCTCTCTATTATCCTAATATTGTTGGTGGTGCTGAAAGGTCTGTACAGATTCTTGCAGAGGGATTGGTAAGGAGAAATATTACTTCTGTTGTGGTGTCAACGAGTGACAAAGAATATGTTGATTACGTTAACGGGGTGAAAGTCTACTATATAAAAACTCCAAATTTATATTGGATGAAGGAAACCAAAGAACAACCGAAATGGAAAAAACCTTTTTGGCATCTAATAGATGCATATAACGTATTAACTAAAAGAAAAATAAAGAAAATTTTAAAGGCTGAAAAACCGGATATCATCCACACTAATAATCTTGCCGGGTTTTCGGTAATAGTTTGGAAAATAGCAAAGGAACTTAATCTTCCAGTTATGCATACTATAAGAGATTACTATCTTCTTTGTCCTTCGTCTACTATGTTCAAAAATGGAAAAAATTGTGAAGAACAGTGTGGCTTGTGTAAGTTATACTCGTTTACTAAGAAATTATTTTCGAATAGATATGTTGATGGTGTAATATCCAAAAGAAGAGTTTTTTGTTTATTCTGATGATCATGAATGGAGTTATAGGATTACTAAAAATGGTGGAGATATTTATTTAGTTTTGGACAGTATGTTAAAGGATATTGATACTTCTTGGAATATCTCAAAAAAAGAATCTTCTTTTAAAGTTTTAGCAAATGGAGACAACTTTAGAGTATATTATGCTATCAGAAACAGAGTCTTTTTTGAAAAGGAAAATCTAATAAATAGTAAATTTTTTTATTGGTTGAATGTAAAAGTATATATGTTGATATTAAAATTTTTTGCAAAAAAGAAAAAAATGAAATTGTTAAATCAAGCGATTCAAGATGGTTTAAACAATAGACTAGGAAGAACATTATGAAAATATTATATATAAATGTATTTTATGAACCTTATATAGCCGGTGGTGCAGAGATTACGTTAAAAAATATTGTAGAAGGAATGAAGAAAAAAGGACATATTGTAAAAGTAGTATCGTTGTGGGATAAAAATCATGTGAAAGAAGAAAAGATTAATGATATTGATGTTATAAGAGTTCCAATTAAAAATTTATATCTTCCTTTTTTTGATAACAAAACAAGACCTAATAGTTTGAAAAGAACCATATGGCATTTTATTGAAAGTTATAATCCTTTTATATTGAGAGAAACTGCAAATATAATAAAAGGTTTTAACCCTGATGTTGTGTCAATACACAACACTCAGGGATGGTCTGCTCCGGTATTGTGGAAATTTTTATATGAAAATAAATATCCTTTTATTCAAGTTTTACATGACCAGTATTTATTATGCCCTACTAATATGTTTAGAAATAATAAAATATGCCAAACACAGTGTTCAAAATGCAAAGTATTGAGAACTTTTTATAAAAAAAACTCTAAATATGTTCCAACTGTTGTGGGAGTTAGTAATTTTATTTTAAATAAGTTGTTAAATTATGGATATTTCAAAAATGCTAAATTTAAAGAAGTAATATATAATGCCAGAAATATTAAAAAATATAATTATAATATAAATTTAAACAATAGAAAAACTATTTCTAATGATATCATATATGGATTTATAGGAAAACTTGCTCCAAATAAAGGAATAGAACTATTATTGGATGTATTTATAAATAATAGTAAAAGAGAAAATTGGAAACTTTTGGTTGCCGGTAATGGGGATAAAGATTATGAAGATTTTTTAAAATCAAAATATAACCGTTCAAATGTAAAATTTTTAGGGAAAGTTCATCCTGATGAATTTTTTCCAAATGTTGATGTAACTGTTGTACCTAGTTTGTGGGAAGAAAATTTTCCTGGTGTAATTTTTGAATCACTTTTTTATGGCAAACCCGTTATCGGTTCTAAAATAGGAGGTATTCCTGAGATGATAAATGAAAATAATGGTTATATTTTTAAATATAATAATAAAGAAGATTTATATGAAAAAATGGTAGACTTTGAAAAAAAAATTTACTCTTGGAAAGAAAAAAGTGATTTAATTCAAAAAGAAGCTGTTGAGACATATAATTATGATAAATGGCTTGACAGATGGGAAAGTGTATATGGTGATGTTGTTTCTGCTAAGGATTAAAAGTGGTAAAAGAGGTTAATGGATTGTCAGTTATGATGGTTAAATATCTTATTAGAAGGTGTTTATTTGAGTTTTACTCCTAAGGCTTTTAACAGAATAAAAAGAGGACAATTTGATAGGCTGAAGATGATGTTTCATATAATTACAGGCAAAGGAGAAAGAAAAAAAACTAATGGTAAACTTGCAGAGTAAAGAGAATAATAGCAATATTTTGAATAGTTTATTGTATTTTCTAATATTTACAACATTATTTTTTTCTGTATTCCAAGCATTTAGTTTTGTTGATATACATATAGGTCATGCGTCAAAAGGTGTATCTCCTTATTGGATGTCGATTATTTTAACTTTTACTGCTTTCATTCTCACTTTTAAATCTAATCTTAGAAAAGAACTAAGTTTTATTTTCAAGAATAGTGAGAAAAATTTTAGATATGCTTTGATTTTTTTATCGCTTTTTTGCTTATACTCTGCACTTTCTGCTTTTGTTTTTTCAATTTTCTTTAAAGGTGTGTACATAATGAGCCCTACTAAAGGTATTGATTTACAATATCACGACCCATCTTCGCTAAAATTTTCCCTTAGCAATATTGGGCAGGCTGGCTATATGATACTAAATTTTATATTTCTTTCTATCATTATTGTTATTTCAAGGCGTAATAGCTCTTTTTTTGATTCGTTGACAAAGGTTTTATTTTACACAGGTATTTTTGTTGTTATTTTTGGGCTATTTGAATATATATCCGTTTATTTTTATTCTAATACTACCTATCTATGGTTATACAAAGTTTTTCATAATAACTATACATATTCCTTTTACCCATATAATAGCAAAAGAATTTTCTCTACACTTAGCGAACCATCGTTTTGTGGCGGATTTTTGGCTTCTTATTTAATGTTTTTAATGACCAGGTATCTTTTTAACGCTAAAAAGATATATTTATTTGCTATACCATTTGCTTTTTTTACGCTATTAGCTACGCAATCTACTACTGCTTATTTCTCCTTTTTTGTATCATTGATTTTGTTATTTTTTGTGTTTACCTTTTTTGAAAAAAACTATAAAACTTTTGCTGCTATAATATTTGTTTTACTTTTAGGATTTTCCTTTTTTATTGTTAGCGGTAAAGCAAGAAGTGCTAAAATCAGCAATCAGATTGAACAAACAACCGTGAAAAAAGTTAATTCCGGCAGCTTTAAACACAGACTTTGGGCTGATTATTTCTCTTACACTGTTGTATTACCTAAGACATACTTTTTAGGTGCCGGATTAGGTTCAAATCGTCCTTCATCTTTTTTGGCTTATCTTGCATCTAACTTAGGTATTCCAGGATTATTTTTATTTTTTAGCTTTCTATACTTTCTTGCTATGATGTTTAAAAAGAACTTGACATTATTGCGACATAATCATCAAAAGGCTGGTTTGTTATATGCTGTTTCTTTGTCTTTTATTGTTTATTTATTTGCTATGTTTGCAGCTTTGCCAGATATAAATTGGCCGCCATTTCTATGGATATATATGTCACTTATATTCTCCGGATTTATTAGCTTAAAGAATAATAAGGAGAACATTTAGATGCTGTGTGTTATTAACTCACGTTTTCTAACTCAAAAGATAACAGGTTCTCAAAGGTTTGCAATTGAAATATCTAAACAATTAAAGAAAATGGATCATGATATTCTATTTGTTGCTCCAAAAAATATTTTACACAAAAATATAGCAGAAGAATTAGAAGTTAAAACCATAGGTATCAATAAGGGTCACTTATGGGAGCAGGTAGATTTACCTTTGTACCTGAAAAGAATCGGAAGTCCTTTATTGGTAAATTTAGTAAATACTGCTCCGCTATTTTATAAAAACAAAGTAGTAACGATTCATGATATAAGTTGGAAACATTTTCCCTGTTCCGTTTCTAAAAAGTTTTATTCTTTTTATAACTTTTTGATACCTAAAATAGCAAAAAACTCCCTTCTTATCTTTACTGTAAGTGAGTTTTCTAAAAATGACATCTCCAAGAACTTAAATATCGATAAAGATAAGGTTGAAGTAATTTACAATGCTATTGCCTGCAAGTTTAAAAGAATAGACAGTATAAAAAAGAAAAATATAATTCTGTCTGTTGCTACTCTGCAACCATACAAAAATATGGAAGGATTAATCAAGTCCTTTATTTTACTGAAAAGTAAATATTCAGAATTCAAAAATTACAAACTTGTATTAGTTGGAGGAATTAACCAGAAGGTTTTTCGTAACACAGGCACATTAAACTTAATTGGCAATAAACAGAACATAGTATTCACAGGTTACGTGTCTGACAATGAACTGGTAAAATGGTATAATAAAGCTAAACTTTTTGTATTGGTTTCAAAGTTTGAAGGTTTTGGCATTCCGCCGTTAGAAGCTATGGCTTGCGGAACGCCTGTTATTGTGTCCAATGTTGCAAGTTTGCCAGAAGTATGTGGAGATGCTGCATATTATGTTGATCCTTATAATGTTGAAAATATAGCTAAAGGTATGAAAACTGTTTTAGAAAATGAGTCTTTACAGAAGGAACTAATACAAAAGGGATTTAAAAGAGTCAAAATGTTTAGCTGGGAAAAATCGGCACAGAAAATTATAGGAATTTTGGAGAGATTTTCATGAAATTTGCCCTTATTCACGACTGGCTTGTAACTTTAGCTGGAGCAGAGAAAGTTTTAGAAGCCATTTACGATATCTATCCATCGGCCATATATACTCTTGTGAAAGATGATTTAGCTTTAAAGGAAACGGCACTTGAAAAAGCTAAAATTAGAGCATCATTTATTCAGAAGTTCCCAAAATCAAAAACCAAGTATAGAAATTACCTACCTTTTTTCCCTTTAGCTATAGAGCAGTTCGATTTATCAGAGTACGATGTGATAATCTCATCTTCTCATGCTGTAGCAAAAGGTGTTTTAACCAACTCTAATCAACTTCATATCTGTTATTGTCATACTCCCATTAGATACGCTTGGGACTTGTATCATAAGTATTTAAACGAGTCGGGTTTGTCAAAAGGAGTAAAAGGCTTTATAGCGAAACTTATCTTACACTATATAAGAATCTGGGACTTTACAACGTCCAATAGAGTAGATTATTTTGTGGCGAACTCAAATTATGTAGCAAAAAGGATAAAGAAAATCTACGGTAAGGAATCGGTTGTAATCTACCCGCCGGTTGATGTTGATAAATTTGAATTGCATACAAAGAAGGAGAATTTTTATCTAACAGCATCAAGGATGGTTCCATATAAAAAGATTGACTTGATAGTTGAAGCGTTTTCTAAAATTCCAGAAAGAAAACTTGTAGTTATTGGTGATGGCCCTGATTTAGAAAAGATTAAGAAAAAGGCAGGTAAAAATATTGAAATTTTGGGATATCAACCATTTGAAATCTTAAAGGATTATATGCAAAGGGCAAAAGCGTTTGTTTTTGCCGCAGAAGAAGATTTTGGTATAGTTCCGGTTGAAGCTCAAGCCTGCGGAACACCTGTAATTGCTTATGGTAAGGGTGGAGCAACAGAAACTGTAATAGATGGTAAAACCGGGTTATTTTTTAAAGAACAGACAGTTGAAAGTTTAGTAGAGGCTATTAAAAAGTTTGAAAAAATTGAAGAAAAGTTTGATTGTGTTAAGATAAGAAAAAATGCAGAAAGGTTTTGTAAAAGTAGATTCCAACAGGAGTTTAAAGAGTTTGTTGATAAAAAAGTAAGAGAGTTTTTTAAACGGCAGGGTTGAGATATGCCAAGAGTCAAAGAAGACTTAGTAAAGATTCTTTTGTTGCTGTTTGATTTTGCCATAAGCAGTGCTATACTAATGCTTTCTATTTTTATAAAGGGCGAACTCGGAAAATACGGCTTATTATCGATAAAACCCAACGAAGGTGACTATTTTCTAAAAATTTGGTGGGTTTCTGTAGTATTGGTTGCTATATTTTTTATAAAAGGACTTTACTCTAAAAGGTTGCCATTCTGGAGTGAATCAAAAGAGATTTTCTCTTCTGTTTTCTTTACTGTTTTGGTATCACTTTCGCTCATATATATGCAAAAGATGTGGAATTTTCCACGATCTATTTTTATTATTTACTTCTCTTTAGCAGTGATTGTTGTCCCTATTGTTAGACATTGGTTTAAACTATTTTTGCTTAAGATTGGTCTGTACGGAAGAAGTATGCTTGTTGTAGGAGCTGGAAGTTCTGCCAAAGGTGCCGTTAGTTCTATTTTAAAACAGAAAGAATTTGGAATGACTATAATAGGTTTTTTGGATGATTTCAAAAAGGGAAATATAGAAATAGACAATAAAGAATTTAAAATAATAGGTAAAGTGAGTGATCTGGAAAGTGTTATTGACAAACTCAATGTTGATAGTGTGATGATAGCTATGCCTTCTGTAGGTTCTGAAAAGATAGCTGACTTGGTTTCAAAAGTTCAACTGCTTGTTAGAAGGGTTTATGTTATACCAGAGCTGAAAGGCGTGGCTGTCTCTAATGTTCAGATTTACCCTTTGTTTGATGAGCAAATGTTTGTGCTAAGAGTTAACAATAATTTGATGAATCTCAAAAACAAAATATTGAAAGGGGTTTTTGATTTCACTGTATCCTTGGCTATCTTGCCAGTTTTGGCGATTACTACATTTGTATTTGGTTTCTTAATAAAAATTGATTCTAAAGGACCTGTCTTTTTTATTCAGAACAGAGTGGGCAGAAAAGGTAAGCTATTTAGGTGCATAAAATTTAGAACCATGTTTGTAAATTCAGATGAAATACTGAACAGATATTTGGAAGAAAATCCTAAGGTTAGAGATGAATGGAAAAGGTACAAAAAAATTAAAGGATATGATCCGAGAATAACAAGAGTAGGTAAATTTTTAAGAAAAACTTCATTGGACGAACTTCCACAGATATTTAATGTTTTGCTGGGACAAATGAGCTTGGTTGGCCCAAGGCCTTATCTTCCCAAAGAGTTAGAAGAGATGGGTAAATACAAAGGAATCATTCTTGAGTCTAAACCTGGAATAACAGGATTGTGGCAAGTATCTGGAAGAAATAAATTGTCTTTTGAAAAAAGAGTAGAACTTGACTCTTGGTATGTTCTTAACTGGTCTTTATGGCTCGATATAGTTATTCTTATAAAAACGGTTAAAGCCGTTTTAAAAAAAGAAGGCGCCTATTGAAATATAATGGGAGTAAACAATTCAGCTTTTTAAAGTTTAATTCTCCAATTCAAAATTTTATGCTTTGCCATTAAGCGTGTGCAAATAAAAACAAACAGATAACTAAAGATAATTTTTGTCTGTTCAACAATAAATCCAAAACTTAAACTTGCAACAAAAACTTATAACTTTTAAGATTTTTACTAACTTTATTTTTACAAATCCTAATAATTAATTAACAAAAAAATTACATAAGACAAAAACAAAAAGAAAAAGAAAGAGTATAACATAACTATCAAAAATTAAGAAAAAAGAAAGAAAGAAGAAAGAAATAGAAGCCCCCGCTTACTAAAAGGGGGCTAAATAACCTAAAAATCGCACTCTATGCCAATTCACTTATATCTATAATAATTCTCTGGAACAAGCTTAGAAATAGCTTTAACGGCATTATCAAGCATAACCATTATAGCCTTTTCCATTGGTGTGTTTTTATACATTTTTAAACCAACACCAAGTGGAACACTACCTATTAAACCACCACCAAGACCACCTATCTTGAAACTTGAAGCCTTACCTTCAACCCTTGTTGAGTTTATTATTCTGCCTGTTGCAACATCAACAAGCCTTATAGTCATAGCAATGTATGCATTCTTTGTCTTTGCACCAACACCAAAAAGTCCGCCAAACAGACCACCAACTGCTCCACCCATGCCTTCTGCGTTAGGCTCAAAAGCCGTAATAGCACCGGTTACAAGTATATCGGCCCTCTCAAGATGGCCACCTTTTGGGCCCTGCTTCTTATTGAAATACTTACCTTTAGCCATAGCAAGCTCTTTCTGAACAGCGCTGAAGGTTTCCCCTCTTTCAAGGACTATAAACCTGTTGCTTCTAACTAATGAGTCAACGAGCATATCTTTAATACCCGACCCTATACTGCCGCCACACTTAGCTGCTTTACACTTAAAACTTGCAACAGCGATGCGTGCCTTAGGCCCATTGTAGCTTGCAATCTCGTTCAGATTCTGATTTGTCGTCGAGACCTGAGTAGAAGTTGTGGCACAGCTGTAGACAAAGAGAATTAAACTAAAACTTAACAATACCAATAATACTTTAAACTTAGCTTTCATAAAACAACCTCCCCCCAAAACTTAATTTATAATAATTTATCAAATAATATATTCCAAAGTCAAATAGTTATTACAACTCTTTAAGTTTTTGCTCAAAAAAGTCTCTGATATCTTTTAATGAGAGCTCTTTTTTGGGTTCAAGATGTAATATATCTTCATCTTCTATATCATCAACATACAAAAGAGCTGTTGCAAATAGTTTAAAACTTATACCTTCAAGTACTTCTTTAGAAAGCTCATAGACCTTTTTCAAACCCAATTCACTAACCAAAAAATACATATCATAATAATCTCTAAATCTTGCCCTTAAAAAGAGAGTATGAGTTTTCATAATAGCTATCTGCTCAACTGTTGCAACATTAAACGAATCAACTCTATGCGGTTTTAAAAATTCCCATTTTGCATCAAAAAATGTTGTTTTAACACCATCAAGTAGAAGGTCTATCTGCTCATCTGACAAATTCAATACTTCAAACTTTCTAAAATAATCAGATAAACCCAAAATCTTCAATTTACTGAACAATCCACTTTTAAATGTAAAAAAATCTAAATCTTCACTCTTTCTATGGCATAAATGAAAGGCAAGCCCACTTCCACTAACAAGTAAATAGTCTCTTAAAATTCCAACATCTATAAGCTTTAACAAAACCTGTTTAGTTCTATCTGTTAAACACTCTAATCCCTTTAAATCTCTCACTCTTCAAACCCTTAAAATAATCAGATTCAACATCCATATTAAAAAACACGCGGGCAATCATAAGGTTGACTTTTATAAATCTTCTATCAGTTTTCATACTTTTCTCCCAAACAGCTTTAACTCTATCTACACCAAAAATCTCAATAATCTCCTTTATATCATCAAAATCGGCATATTTTAATACATACTCGATAAGCAAATTATCACTAAGGTTCTCATAAGTGATATCTTTACTGTAACTATAAAACAATCCTTTTCTCTTTAGCTTTTCAAACAACGCTCTCTTATCACCCATTGTTAAAATAATATCATCTAATTGATAAAAAATCACGAATTTAATATAATGAGCTGCTATGTGGGAGAAGGTAATAGAGAATTTAAAAAGCAAAGTAGAAACAGAAGATATTGAAAAGATATCGCTCATTGAACCAGTTAGTGTTTCACCAGTAAAAATCACACTTGCAATACCAGAAGAGAGCTTTAAAGACCTAATAAAAGTCAAATACAAAGAGCAGTTTAAAGAGAGCTTAAAAGAGACATTTGGGAAATTACCCAAGGTAGAACTTTTACTTAAAAGTCAGTTTAAAGACAATCTAAATCCAAAGTATGGTTTTGAGAATTTTGTTGTTGGGCCGAGTAATCAATTGGCTTATGCTGCAAGCGTAGCTGTCAGTGAAAACCCTGCCAAGGCTTACAATCCGTTATTTATCTATGGCGGCGTTGGTTTAGGTAAAACCCACCTGCTGCACGCAATAGGAAACAACATTAAAAAGAACAACCCATCAGCCAAAGTGCTTTACATATCAAGCGAAGAGTTCACAAACGAGCTTGTAAACTCAATCCAGTATAAAAAGATGAGTCAGTTCAGGGATAAATACAGAAACTTAGATTGTCTGCTTATTGATGACATCCAATTCATCTCAAAAAAAGAGAGAACTGAAGAAGAGTTCTTTCACACATTCAACTCGCTCTATGAAAACCAGAAACAGATTGTTATAACGAGCGATAAACCGCCAAACGACATTCCAGATATTGAAAATAGATTAAAATCCCGCTTCAGCTGGGGCCTAATCGTCGATATTCAACCGCCAGAGCTCGAGACACGCATAGCAATAATTCAAAAAAAGGCCGAGTTGTTTAATCTGAAACTACCGCCAGAAATTGTCGAGTTTATAGCACAAAATATAAGTTCAAATGTTAGAGAGATTGAAGGTGCTCTAATCAAAATCTCAGCATACAAATCAATTATGAGAAGGCCAATAACATTAAATCTCGTTAAAATGACGCTTCAAGACATAGTAATGCGAAAAGAGAAGATGCTATCAGCAGAAAATATCCAAAGAACAGTCGCAAAACACTTTAATATATCTGTCGAAGAGCTATTGTCATCAACAAGAAAGAAAGAGATTCTCTTGCCGCGTGAAGTGGCAATGTATCTAACACGAAAGATAACAAAAAATTCACTTCCTGAAATCAAAGCAAAATTTGGCGTTAAGAGTCATGCAACAATCATAAACGCCTGCAAAAAAATAGAAAAAGAGATTCAAAACAATCCACTTCTAAAAGAAAAAATAGATGAGATAGAAAAAGAGATAACAAATGTTTAAAAACCTTTCAAAAAATCTTCAACCATGTCAATAAGTAAAGAAAGAGACAGAAGAAAAAAAGATAGAAGAATAAATATTGACACAGATAAAAAGAAAGAACTTTTCAAAAGAACAACAAAAGCGGGTGATTTTGACAGAATGACAAGGGTTATTATTACAACTATCTAAAAATAAAAAAAGAGAAGGAGGGAAAGAAAAATGTTAATAAACACAGCCCAGTTGAAGGAGATAACAAACAACGCCACATTATCAACAGCAAAAGAGAAAGACAGCATCCTATACAACACACTAATCAAGATAGAAAACAAGAAACTAACAGCCATCTCAATGAACAACATAACAACACTAACACAAACAGCAGAAACAGACACAGAAGAAAACATAAGTTTTGTAATAGATACACAAAAGCTATCAGGTATCCTAAAAGAGATAAACACAGAGAACATAGAACTAAACATAAACGAGAGAACACTAACAATAAAAGCAGAAAACTTCAAAACCACAATAAAGATTCAAGATGGCCAGATGTTTCCACAACTCCCAAAGAAAGAGTACAAACCAATAACAAAAATAGAAGCAGAAGTACTAAAAAAGCTGATAAAGGAGACAATATACTGCCCAGATAAAAACGACATATCAAGAGAATATACAGGCATCTATATAGAGTTCGAACAAGAAAAAATCAAAGCAACAGCGACAGACCACTATAGGCTTATAAACATATCAGCTTCAAAAAGCTCAAATACAGAAGAGAGCCTAATCATAGAAAATGCAGGTGCAACGCTCATAAACCGAATCCCACTCAACGGCGAGATAGAGATACTAAAATCAGAAGACGAGATAATGATAAAATCAGAAAACTTAAACATAACATCGAAATTGATAAACAGCGCATTTCCTGATTACAATCAGATTCTTTTAAATAAAGAGACATCAAATACAGTAGAGTTAAACAGAAGCGAGTTTAAAGACGCTATAAGGAGAAGCTCTATTTTAAGCTCAAACAGAGAGATAACCATAGAAGTAAATTTAAATGAGAAAAAAGCCACTATAAAAGCACAGAACCAGGAAGGCGAAACAGCAGAAGATATAATTGAAATAAACCCAAAACAGGCAGAGTCTAATCTGATAATAAAGTTAGACTCAAAATTTATACTGGATTTTCTAAACCAGACAAACTCAGAAACGGTTGATATGATTTACAAAACCGGCGAAGATCCAATAATGTTTAAAGCAGAAGAAGACATTTACTCATACAAATACATAATGACGCCAATAATCGAGTAAATGATAACAAGAATAATAGTGAACAACTTTAAAAACTTCGACTTACTAAAGGCGGATTTTGAAAGAATAAACATTATAAAAGGAAGAAACGGCGCAGGTAAAACCAACCTTTTAGAAGCCGTGTTTATATCTCTAAATGGCCATCCATTCATAAGAAGTTTTAAACCAATTCAAAAGGATTTAAAAAAACCGGCAATAATAACGGCTGTTATAGATAATAACACCGTGCTTGTAAGGTTTGATGAAAAAGGTAAAAGTTTAAAACTAAACTCGAAGCAGACAACGGTTGTCAACCTAAAAAAGATGTTTCCCTGCATAGACTATTCAATAAACTCGTTTATCTCTCTAAAAAGTAAGGATTATCTGTTCTCCTTAATAGATCGTGGGATTTATGCAAAAAACAACAAGATAATAGATAAGTTAGTCAAATATTCAAAACTGCAAAGAATAAAGAGAAATATACTCAAAGAAAACAGCGACGATAAAGCACTAAATATCTTAAATGAAGAGATCCACACATTAACGGCAGAGATATCAGGCTTAAGAGAAGAGCTTGTAAAAGAAATAGAAAAAAGCGTTTATAACTGTTATAATGAGTTTTACAATCAAGAGCTTAAAATAGAATACGAGATTGTTAATTTGGGTAAAAATATCTTTGAAAAAGAGAAACAGAAAAGAAGAATACTCTTCTCTTTAAAGAAGGATAACTTTAACATTTATCTAAACGGCAGAAAAATTCAGTTTTCTTCTGTTGGAGAGAGAAAAATAGCCCTTTTATGTATTGTTTTGAGTATAGTAAAAGTGTATAATGAATTGAATAATATGCCTGTTTTTCTTATTGATGATTTAGAAGGAGACTTAGATAGAGAAAGGCAAAAAAAGGCTTTTGAAACCATAACAGAACTGCCAAATCAGATACTTTTAACAACCTTAGAAGCTTTTGAAGGATACAACACTATCGATTTAGGAGGCTTAAAGCAAAGTGGATAAATACACAGCAGAAGATATAAAAGTTTTAAAGGGTTTAGAAGCTGTAAGAAAAAGGCCTGCCATGTATATAGGCGGCACATCAACAGAAGGCTTGCATCACCTTGTTTATGAAGTTGTTGATAACTCTATTGATGAAGCTATGGCAGGCTATTGTGATACGATTAATGTTTATATAAACGAAGATAACTCAATAACTGTTGAAGATAACGGGCGTGGTATTCCAACGGATATTCACCCAGAAGAGAAAATCCCAGCCGTTACGCTTGTTTTGACGACCCTTCATGCAGGTGGGAAGTTCGATAATAAGAATTATAAGGTCTCAGGCGGTCTTCACGGTGTCGGTGTGAGCGTTGTAAATGCGCTTTCTGAGAGTTTAACAGTTGAAGTAAAGAGAAACGGCAAAATCTATAGACAGAGTTTTGAAAAAGGCATTCCAAAAACAGAGCTTGAAGTTATAGGTGAAACGGATAAAACAGGCACGACAATAACATTCCTGCCCGATAAAGAGATATTTGAGACTGTTGAGTTTAATTATGAGATTCTCTCAAAGAGATTAAGGGAGCTTGCATTCTTAAATAAAGGCATAAAGATAAGCCTAATCGATAGAAGGATAGATAAATCAGAGACATTTCACTATACTCAAGGCATTGTCTCATTTATAGACTTTCTTGCTAAAACAAAAAAGAAGCTATTTGATGAGCCTATTTACTTTAATATAAGCGAAGGTAATATACAGATGGAGCTTGCCTTTGTCTATACAGATACTTACTCATCAACCATATACACATTTGCAAACTCGATAAACACGGTTGAAGGTGGTGTTCATCTGTCGGCTTTTAAGACAGTCCTTACAAAAACGATTAACAGGTATGCAAAAAATAACAACCTTATAAAGGGTAATATTCAGTTCTCGGGTGATGATGTAAGGGAAGGGCTTGTTGCTATCTTGAGTGTAAGATTGCCTAATCCACAGTTTGAAGGCCAAACAAAGACAAAACTTGTTAATACCGAAGTTCAAAATATTATTCAGGCTAAGCTGTATGAGAAGTTAAATGAGTATTTTGATGAGCATCCAGCTATAGCAAAAACGATAATTGATAAGGTTTTAAAGGCTTATAATGCAAGAGAAGCGGCAAGAAAAGCCAAAGAGCTCGTTAGAAGAAAAACGGTTTTTGAAAGTAAAGGCCTGCCGGGTAAGTTGGCCGATTGTCAGGAGAAAGACCCAGAAAAGGCTGAACTTTTCTTGGTTGAAGGTGATTCAGCCGGTGGTAGTGCAAAACAGGCTCGCGATAGGGTATTTCAGGCTATTTTGCCTTTAAAAGGTAAAATACTCAATACAGAGAAAACCAACTTAAAAAAGGTTTTAGAGAGCGAAGAGATAAGAAACATTATCACGGCAATTGGCACAGGAATTAATGAGTCGTTTAATATAGATGATGTTAGATATCATAAGATTATCATTATGACGGATGCCGATGTTGATGGAAGCCACATACAGACGCTTATCTTGACGCTGTTCTTTAGGTATTTCAGAGAGCTCATAGAGAAGGGTTATGTTTATATAGCCCAACCACCACTTTACAGGTGTAAGATTGGCAAGAAAGAGTTTTATGTCAAAGATGAGAAACAGATGAAAGAGTTTTTAGTAAATAAGGGAATAGAAGATTTTATACCGATTGTTGATGGAAGAGAGCTTGAGACAGAAGAGTTTAAAAAGATTTTAAATAAGCTGCTTGTTTATGAGAGTATGGTTGATAAGGTGTCAAAGAAGTATCCATCAGAAGAGATTGTTAGGTGTCTCTCTATTGTTTCGCCGTCTCTTGATGATTTTAATGAGCCTTCTGAAGTTAAAGATAATTTAAATGAATGTTTGGCTGAGAACTCATCTATCAAGATAAAACAGATAGAGAAACAGGGCGATAGTTTTCTGTTTAAGTATGAGATAGACAACGAAGAGAAGGAGATTTTTATAAACAGAGATTTCTTTGAGTCTCACGAGTATGAGCTTTTAACGAAATATGCACCGTCTAAGAATCTGCTTGGCAGACCGCCATTTAAAGCAGAAGTAAAGGGTGAAATTGTCGAGTTTAAAACGATTAAGGATATGCTAAACTTTATTGAAGAGAGAGCCAAAAAGGGACTTGAGATACAAAGATATAAAGGTCTTGGTGAGATGAACCCACAGCAGTTGTGGGAGACAACGATGGATCCAGCAAGAAGAAGACTGCTTCAAGTTTCAATCTCGGATGCAGAAGAAGCAGACAGGGTCTTTAATATGCTTATGGGCAACAATCCACAGTTGAGAAAAGAGTTTATTGAGAAAAACGCCAAATTCGTAAAGCATTTAGATGTGTGAGGTTGGTAAATGAAAGATTTATTTAGTTCGGCGAATATTTTGCCTATTGATATAAAAGATACGATGCAGCAGTCGTATTTGGATTACTCGATGAGTGTTATTGTTGGAAGGGCAATTCCCGATGCAAGGGATGGCTTAAAACCTGTCCACAGGCGCATTCTCTATGCGATGAAGGAGTTAAATCTTGAGCATAATAAACCGTATAAAAAGAGTGCCCGTGTTGTTGGTGATGTCATAGGTAAATACCATCCACACGGCGATATGGCTGTCTATGATGCTTTGGTTAGAATGAGTCAGGATTTCTCCATGCGCTATCCTTTGATTGATGGACAGGGAAACTTCGGCTCAATTGATGGTGATTCACCTGCAGCAATGAGATATACAGAAGTAAGACTCACACGATTAGCCGAAGAGATGCTTAAAGACCTTGATAAAAACAGCGTTGATTTTGTTTTAAATTATGACGACTCATTAGAAGAGCCTTCTGTTTTACCTACATTTATACCAAACCTGTTAATGAACGGCTCAGATGGAATCGCTGTTGGTTTTGCAACTAAGATTCCACCGCACAACTTAAACGAAGTAATAGATGCATGCCTTGCCTATTTGGATAGAGATGGTGAGATAAGCATAGATGAGATACTTGAGTTTATAAAAGGGCCAGACTTTCCAACGGGTGGTATCTGTTTTGATATAAACTCGATTAAAGAAGCATATAGAAAGGGAATTGGTAAGGTTCAAATCAGAGCAAGGGTAAAGGAAGAGAAGATTAAGAATAGACAGGCTTTGGTTGTTTATGAGCTGCCGTATCAGGTAAATAAGGCTCTCTTACTTCAGAGTATTGCTCAGCTTGTTAAAGATAAGAAGATTGAAGGTATAGCGGATTTAAGAGATGAGTCAAATAAGGAAGGTATTAGGGTTGTTATAGAGCTCAAAAAAGATGAACAACCCAAAGTGATTCTCAATAAACTGTTTAAACTAACGAATCTTCAGATAACATTTGGTATAAACATGATGGCTTTGGTTGATAATACACCAAAGCTTTTGAATATAAAGGATGCAATAGGCGTCTTTATAAATCACAGGATAGATGTTGTAAAGAGAAGAACATCGTATCTTTTGGCAAAGGCAAAAGACAGGGCTCACATACTCGAAGGGCTTTTAATAACGCTTGATAATATAGATGAAGTTGTTGCGATTATAAAATCTTCTCAATCCACATCTGAAGCAAAAGAGAGACTAAAAAAGAGATTTACTTTGAGTGATAAACAGGCTCAGGCTATCTTGGATATGAAACTTGCGCGCCTTGTTGCACTCGAGAAGCAGAAGATAATTGATGAGTATAACCAGCTTTTGAAGGATATTGAGTATTACGAGAAGATTTTAAGGGATAAGGAGACTTTGAAGTCTGTTATAAGAGATGAGCTTGTGTATGTTAAAAACACCTATGGAGATGAGAGAAGAACCCAGATTTTAGATAAAATCGTCGATATAGGCGTTGAAGATGTAATCAAAGATGAAGAGCTGATTATCACATTCTCAAAGAAGGGTTACATTAAAGCTGTGCCGCTTGATATTTACTCAACCCAGAACAGAGGCGGCAAAGGCAGAATAGCTGCAACATTCTCAGATAACGACTATCTCGTTGATATATTCCTAACAAACAGCTTAAATACACTGCTCTGCTTTACCAACCTTGGCAGGGTTTATGCGATTAAGGCTTACAATATACCAAAGCAGGCACCATCTTCAAAGGGAAGGCCTGTTGTTAACTTTGTAAAACTGCAGGCTGGTGAGCAGATAAAGACAATCGTGCCGATGAGAGATGTTGATAGCCTGTTTTTTGTTACAGAGTCTGGTGTTGTTAAAAAGTCGGCGTTTAAACACTTTGAGAATATACCGTCAAATGGTAAGATGGCGATTAGGTTGAGCGAGCAGGATTCTCTAATCAGGGTGTTTGGCGTAAAGGAGAGTGATGAGATTATTATTGTAACAAAGAACGGCTTATGTATCAGGTTTGATGCTGAAGAAGTAAGAGATATGGGTAGGTCTGCAGCTGGAGTAAAAGGTATAAGGCTTGTTGGTGATGACATTGTTGTAAGTGCCGATAGCTTGGATTTGGACAGGCATACGAAGGTTATTGTTGTTACAGAGACAGGTATTGGCAAGCTTATAAAAATTGATGACATAAGAAAAATAAGAAGGGGCGGCAAAGGAGTTAAATGCATCAAACTAAAGGATAACGACGCTGTTGTCTCGAGTTTAACCTTAAGTGATGAAGATGATGTGTTAATTATTACCAAAAATGGTAAAATGATAAAGATGGATGCAAGCTCAATCAGTGTTATGGGCAGATATGCTAAGGGTGTTAGATTAATTAACTTAGACGATGATGATAGGGTTGTAAGTATATCGATAGCAAGGGAAGAAGATGGATATAAGGATTCTTAATGCTTTAAAAAGTGATATTAAAAATGTTGATAGGACTTTAGAAGCTCTCATTAAACCAGAGAGCGATTTGACAAAAAAGGTATATAAACAGGTTATAGATGGTGGCAAGCGCTTGCGTCCTTTACTTGTTTTGTATTCTGCCTATTCGCTTGGATTTGGAGATGAGAAAAAAGCGCTTCTGCTTGGCTCTATTATTGAGCTTGTCCACACGGCAAGCCTTTTACACGATGATATAATTGACGAGGCTTTGTATAGACGCGGCAGGCCTTCTGCTAATGCGATTTATGGTGTAAAACCTGCTGTTTTGGGCGGTGATTATCTTTACTCTTTGGCTTATAATCTTGTTTTGGAGTTTGGACAAGAGATATCATCTGTCATATCGAAGGCTGCCTATGTGTTGAGTGAAGGTGAGATTTTAGAGATTGAAAAAGCTTTTAATGTTGATGTAAAAAGGGAAGATTACCTTGATATTATCTATAAAAAGACGGCTGTTCTGATAGAAGCAAGCACAACGGTTGGCTGTCTGCTTGCAGATAAGAGTTTTAAAGATGTGTTTGTTGAGTATGGCAAGAATGTGGGTATGGCGTTTCAAATAAAGGACGACTGTTTGGATTATATGTCAGATAAAGAGTCTGTTGGTAAAGATACAGGCATTGACTTAAAAGAAGGTAAAATGACACTGCCCGTGCTTATTGCTTTGGAAAAAGGCGTATTAAAAAGAGAAGCTGTTAAAGAGTTTTTTGAAAGCAAAGATGAGCAGCTGCTCTCTGAAATAGTGGAGATTGTAAAGAGAAATTCGCTTGATGAGTCAATAGAAATAGCAAAGAACTATGCTTCCAAGGCAAAGGATGCACTTAAAAGCTTAAAGGATTCTAAGTTTAAAGAGTATCTGCTTGCTATAGCCGATTACTCTATTGAAAGGAGCAAATGAAAAGTATCACTTTAATTGGCACAAATCACAACTACTCCCCGCTTGAGATAAGAGAGAAATTAGCCTTTGATAACGATAAGTTGAATGTTGAACTTGAGAGATTAAAGTCATTAGGCCTTGATGAAGTGATGATTCTTTCAACATGCAATAGGGTTGAGATTCTGTATGTCTCTGCTTCTGATAAAAAGGAAGAGATTATCAGATTTTTGTCTGATTATTCCAAGATAGGTATTGATGAGCTAAAAGGTTATCTCTATGTAAAGGAAGATATTGATGCGATAAGACATGTGTTTGAAGTTGCAAGCGGGCTTGATTCGATGATTATAGGCGAGCCGCAGATTTTGGGTCAACTAAAGGAAGCCTATAAATGGTCTGTTGAGTTTTCAACCAGTGGTGCAACATTGAACAGGATTATGCGTAAGGCGTTCCACTGTGCAAAGGTTGTGCGCTCAAAAACGGATATCTCTAAGGGTGCGATAAGCTTTGCCTATGCTGGTTTATTAAAAATAAAGGAGCTTGTCAGTCTAAAAGACAAAAGGGTTGTAAATATTGGAGTTTCAGAGATGAATAGGCTCGCATGTGAGCACTTCTCTGAGCATGGTGCACGAATCGAAGCCTTTGTTAATAGGACTGTCGAAAATGCCAAAGAGCTTGCAGAGAGATATAAGGCAGAGCTGTATTCACTGGATAACCTAAAGGAAGCGCTAAGAAAAGCTGATATTGTCATAACATCGACTGCATCAAAAGAGCCTATAATCAAAGATGAGCATCTGCCAAAGGATAGGGAGATTTTTATTCTCGATTTGGCTGTTCCACCAGACACAGATAAAAGCGTTAAGAAGCTGAATAATGTAAAGCTGTTTCTGATTGATGATTTAAAAGAGATAGTTAAGCAGTCTATTGAGTATAGGAAGAAACAGGCTGAGCTTGCAAGGGATATAATAGAAGAAGAAATTGAAGCCTATAAGGCTTATGTTGAGAGTCTCGATTATGACGAAGTTATAAAACAGATAAGACAAACAGCAGAGAGAATTAGAAAGCTTGAGCTTTACAAGTTTAAAAAGATTTATAAAAATAAGGTTGATGATGAGATCTTAGATGGTGTTGATAAACTGACAAAGGCACTTCTGTCAAAGGTTTTACATCAACCAACGATGAATATAAAGTCGTTTTTGAATCATCCAGAAGGAGACCTTTACATAGAGCTTTTAAGGAGACTGTTTAACCTAAGCAGTTCAAGGAAGGATATACGATGTTTCTTCTCAGAACACTCAGAATAGGCACGCGCTCATCGAAGCTTGCCCTATGGCAGGCTGAGTTTGTTGCAGAAAAGCTAAAAAAACTTGGTTTTAAAACCGAGATAGTGCCGATTAAGACAGAAGGCGATAGGATTAAAAAGCCCTTATATCAGTTTGGCGGCAAGGGTCTGTTTGTTAAAGAGATAGAGAAAATCCTGCTTGATAAAAGGGTTGATATAGCCGTTCATAGTTTGAAGGATATGAGTGTTTTTGAAGATGAGCCGTTTGATTTTGTGGTTTTAGAAAGGGATTATCATCAGGATACATTTGTGAGCTTTAAGGGTAATCTGTTGGAGCTTGAAAAACCCAAGATTGGCACGACTTCCTTAAGAAGAAGGGCTGAGATTTTAAGGATTAAGCCTGATGCTGAGTTTGTTGATTTGCGTGGCAACCTTGACACGCGCTTGAGTAAGCTAAAAGATGGTGAAGTCGATGGTATTGTTGTTTCAAAGAGCGGTTTAATGAGATTAGATTTATACGATGAGACTTGTATGTATGATTTGGAAGTTATAACACCTGCTGCAGGACAGGGTGTTGTTGCGATTGAGTTTCTGCGTGATTTTGAGTTTAAAGAGCAGATTGAATCTTTGGAAGATAAAAAGACAAGGTTGTGCATAGATGCAGAAAGGACATTTGTCAGAGAACTCAATGCAAGCTGCAACTATCCAATTGGTGCTCATGCCTATTTTGAAAATGAAGAGTTCTGCATGCGTGTTATGTATGGCTTTGTTGACGATTTGAAAAAGGTTATAAGATATTTAAGGTGTGATAGAAGTATGCTGTTTGTTTTGGCTGATGTAATGGATTATGTTAAGAAGAAGGTGAAAGAGTATGAGAGTAGGAATAAGTAAGAGTTTGCCTTTAAAATTGACACCGGTTTTTGACTCTGTCTGGTTTGATAATGATTTGGATAGAAAGTATCTGCTTAAGGCATGTAAAATTGACAAAGAAAACTATAGTGCCTTTTTGACGCATGATGTTGATTCGGCCGATATCTCAATCGAGACTAAGCTTAAGCCTTTTTACAAAGCAAAGGTGCTGTTTAGTGCGAATAGGGAAGATTTGATTAGATACACACAGATGTTTGATGAGATATTCGATATACACCCGGTTTATTCTATGAAGTTTGAAGGGATTGAGTTTATGGTGGAGAGCAAGGTTGACTGGGTTGTCTTTACAAGCAAAAGGGCTGTTGAGTTTTTCTTTAAAAGAGTCGGCGTTAGATATCTGTGCGATAAGAGAATGGCAGCAATAGGCGATAAAACGGCTCAGGCTTTAATAGAGAAGGGTTTTAGGTTGGATTATGTGCCGGGTGATTTTTACGGTGAAGCGTTGGTTGAGTTTTTGAAGGATAAGGGCAGATTGCTTATTATTACGGCTGAGAAGTATAACAAGATTTATGATGAGCTCGATAATGTGTTGGTTGTGCCTGCTTATAGGAATGTGATACCCGAAGAGATAGGCTATTTCAAGCCAGAAGGTGAGTTTGATTTTGGTCTGTTTAGTTCTCCATCTGCGTTCTGGCATCTGAAAGAAGCATTCGGCAGCTATGATTTTGCAAAGAAGATAAAAAGGATTATAGCAATAGGTAAAACGACAAAGTCATACATAGAGTCGTGTGGCTTTGAAGCAGAAATACCCGAAAAGGCGGGTATAGATGAGATGTTTAAATACATATTGGGGGAGTGAGCAATGGGAGAGTTTGACAATCTTGAGAGAATTGCACGGGATTTAAGAAAAGATATTCTGATAATGTTGAACAAGGCTGGCAGTGGTCATTCTGGCGGCTCATTAAGTGTGCTTGATATACTCGTTGCACTCTATTTTGGCGGAATAATGAACTATGACCCTGAGAATCCAGAGTGGGAAGACAGAGACAGGCTTGTTTTATCAAAGGGTCATGCCTGTCCTGCTTTGTATGCAGTTTTAGCCAAAGCTGGGTTTTTTGAGAAGGGTTTGTTGTGGACTTTGAGAAAACTCGGCTCGCCACTTCAGGGTCATCCAGACTCAAAAAAGCTAAAGGGTATAGATGCAGCAACTGGCTCACTTGGAAACGGCATAACGCAGGCTGTTGGTATGGCTTTGGCTGGTAAAGTGTTGAAGAAGAGATATAAAGTCTTTTGCGTTATGGGTGATGGTGAGCTGCAGGAAGGTGTTGTTTGGGAAGCATTTATGGCTGCCAATCATTATAAGCTGAATAATTTGATAGTGATTATTGATTATAACGGTTTGCAGATTGATGGTGCTGTCGCAAATGTGATGAACATAAACCCGCTTAAGGATAAACTTGAAGCGTTTGGCTTTAGGACATACGAGATAGGCGGGCATGTGTATAAAAACCTTATTGATACGCTGACGACGGCAAAGAGAAACGCACTCTCGCCAACAGCTATCATAGCAAGGACAGTTAAGGGATATGGCGTATCGTTTATGGCTAATAGGGTTGAGTATCATGGTGTTGCACCGACAGATGAAGAGCTAAAAAAGGCGTTAAAGGAGCTTGACAATGGAGTTTAAAGCGACAAGGGAAGCATACGGAAAGGCATTAGTTGAATTAGGAGAAAAAAATGAGAAAGTTGTTGTTCTTGATGCTGATTTGAGTGGTTCAACGAAATCAAAAGAGTTTCAAAAGGTGTTTGAAAATAGATTCTTTAATATGGGAATAGCCGAAGCAAATATGGCTGGTGTTGCAGCCGGCATGGCTCTTTCGGGTTTAAGACCTTATGCTTCTTCATTTGCCGTTTTTATTACGGGCAGGGCGTTTGAGATTGTAAGACAGTCCATCTGTTATCAAAACCTGCATGTTGTTTTGTGTGGTTCCCATTCGGGTATCAGTGTTGGTGAAGATGGCGGCTCTCATCAATCTGTTTGTGATATAGCACTTATGAGAGCTTTGCCGAATATGAAGGTTGTTGTGCCGGCAGATTATAACGAGACATATTTGGCTGTGCTTGAAAGCATTAATTGGGATGGGCCTGTCTATATCAGAACATCTCGTGCAAAATCGCCTGTTTTTATAAACAAAGAGAAGTTTGAACTTGGCAGGTTTGATGTACTTAAAGAAGGTGATAATTTAACGCTTGTTGCGTGTGGCATGATGGTTCACCTTGCTTTGGAAGTCTCCAAGCTGCTTGAAAAGAACGGCATAAAAGCTGAAGTTATAAACGCATCTTCCATAAAGCCGTTGGATGAAGAGACGCTATTCAATTCGGCTAAAAAGACAAACCTTGTGATAACAATTGAAGAACACTCCATAATAGGTGGTTTGGGTTCTGCTGTTAGTGAGTTTTTGTCTGAAAACCTGCCAACGAGAGTCAAGCGTATAGGTTTAAATGATGTGTTTGGTGAGTCTGGCTCAAAAGATGACCTGTTCTGCAAATATGGGTTTACAAAGGAGAAGTTAACAGAAGAGATAAAGAAAACCTTGAAGGTGTAATGCAGGTTTGGTCTGTTTTAGAAGGTTTAAAGATTATAAATGCTGATTTTTTAAATGTTGATATAGAGCCTGCAACTGTTGACCTTATAATAACTTCACCGCCTTATAATGTTGGAATTGAGTATAACACTCATGATGATGAAACATCTTACGATGAGTATTTAAGATGGACTGAAAAATGGTTGTCAAAGGCTTTTGATGTTTTAAAAGAAGATGGGCGGTTGTGTCTAAATATTCCGCTTGATAAAAACAAGAATGGTCAGCAGAGTGTTTATGCCGATATAACGACTATAGCTAAAAGTGTGGGTTTTAAATATCACTCAACAATAATATGGAACGAAGGGAATATATCGAGAAGAACAGCATGGGGAAGCTGGCTTTCTGCGTCTGCTCCTTATGTGATAGCTCCTGTGGAAGTTATATTGATTATGTATAAAAGGTTTTGGAAGAAGTTAAATAAAGGCGATTCCGATATAACAAAGGATGAGTTTTTGGAGTGGACAAACGGTCTGTGGACATTTTCTGGCGAGAGTAAAAAAAGAGTGGGTCATCCTGCTCCATTTCCTGTTGAGTTGCCAAAAAGGTGTATAAAGCTGTTTAGTTATGTGGGAGATTTGGTTTTAGACCCATTTTTGGGTAGTGGCTCTACGCTTATTGCTGCATATAAGTTAAACAGAAAGGCAATAGGTGTGGAGATAGATGAAGGCTATTTTAAGTTGGCAATTGATAGGGTATCAAAAGAGTGCTCTCTTTATAGGAAGATGTTATGGAAATAGATGGTATATCCGAGATTTTAGAAAGTGAAAAGAAGAGTTATTTAAACAAAAAGATTGATGAGTATATTAAAAAGGGTTTTTCAAGTGAAGAGTCCGTTAATAGAGCAAACCAATCATGGAGAACATATATCGGTTTTAGAGTTCAGAAGATTATATTTGAGCTGTTAAAGAGAGAGATTGATGATTCATTTGTTGGTATAATATCCGATAAAGAGCTGCTTAAAAGTCATTTAGAAGAAGAGTATCAAAAGGTTAAAAGAAAGCTTGCTATAGATTATGGGCAGTATCTGTTTTTGCCAGATGCTGATATAATTCTTTACAAAAGATGCAAAAAAGTTAATGATATTGAGATTATAGCCGTTGTGTCGGTTAAAAATTCCTTTAGAGAAAGGGGCTTTGAAACTGCCTATTGGAAATTAAAACTAACACAATCTTCTATCACATCAAGGATTGTTATGTTTTTAGCAACACCTGATAAAGATGGTGAAATATCTTACAGGGTGCACAAAAGGAACCCGAGAAAGATGAGAATAATTTTGGAGCATGAGCTTGACGGTATATATTTCTTAAAGAGCGATTTTGAAAAGACAGAGAAGGCGAAGCATTTTAGCGAGATGATTAGAGATTTAAAAAGGCTAATAAAAACAGTTGATTGTTGATTTTGCTTTATGGTTGAGTTTATTGATGTAAACAAAAGCTATAACAGGCGTGTTATATTTAAAAATTTGAACTTTAGAATCGCTCAAGGCAGGATAAATCAGATAATACTGCCACAGTCTGCAGGCAAAAGCACAATTCTAAAGATGATTTATGGTGCAGAGAAGCCAGATAGTGGGTTTGTGCGGGTGTTTGATTTTAATGTGGGTGATTTGAATTACTCAGGCATCCTTCTGCTTAGAAGATATTTAGGCATTATATTTGAAGATATAAGGCTTATCTCAACAATGACAGTCAAGGAGAACCTGCAGGCTATAACGAAACTGACAAAGAGAAACCTGTATCTGTCAGAAGAGATATTTGACATACTTTCGATTGGTCATCTGCTTGACAAGTATCCGCAGGAGTTATCCATTAGCGAACAGTCGCTTGTCAATATTGCCCGTGGTGTTATATACAACTTTCCGTTGGTTATAGCAGATGAGCCTTTGAGATATCTCTCTGAGCATTACAGGAGAAAGGTTATTCACCTGTTTAAAAGATTAAACGAGAAGAAGGGTATAACATTTCTGATTGCAACGCTGAATTCGATAGACGATGAGTTTTTTACCATAGAGATAAACAATGAGACGGCGTGATAATGTAAAGGTTGCACTTTTCTTCATATTTGTTTCGTTTGTCTTAACGATGAGTATCTTGATGAGCATCTTTTTTGCATTAAACGCCTATGTTGAGCAGAAAAAAAGCCAGACGCCACTGTTTGTCTTTGTAAAACCTGAAGCTTCAGCAGAAGAAGTCAATGCTCTCATAAACCAGATAGAGCTAAAAAAGGGCGTGCGTAAAGTAAAGCTGATAGACAAAGATAAGGCATTCAACGAGATGATTAAGAAGTTCTCCATAGATAAAAACCTATTCAGTAGAAATCCGTTTCCTTACTCGATTGAAGTTTTCTTTATACCTTCGTTTACAACGGAGTCTTACTTTAATCAGTTTGCCCTTTCGTTGAACTCTGATATTGTTGATGCCGTTAAGTATCCAAAGGGCGTTTTGGCAGAGATTAGCTCCCTGCATGAAAGACTTATTTACTTTTCTGAAGTTGTTGTCGGAGTTTTGTATGCTGTTGAGTTTATTGTCTTTTTGTCCATTATGACGATATTTTACTCCCATCGCAAGTTCGATTACGATACGCTTAAATTCTTCGGTATAAAGCGGTTTATTATCTTTAGGATGTTCCTTAAGGATACGATAGTCCCTGCGGTTTGGGGTTTTCTATTCTCTGTTGTCGTTATTGTTGCAATCTACTTTGTTTACGACAAATACGGCGACATTCCATACATCAGCAAGGAGTTGTTTAAAAGTTCCCAAAAAAGCACATTTGCCTTAAATATACTCATCGGTTTTCTGTTTACTTTCGTCTCATCGCTTATCGTTTTCGTTTTCAATGATGAAAAGGTTTAGTTTTTTTATACTTTTTTTGATTCTTCTTAATCCGATTTGTGGATATTCAGCAAATAAAAAGGCAATAGAAGAGAAGCTAAAAAGCATCTCCGAGACGATAAAACAGCGAAAGGAAGATTACAACAAGATAAGAAGCCAGTATTTGACGATACTTAAGCAGATTTCAAACACAGACAAAAGGATAACCTTTCTGAAATCAAAAATAAAAAGAACAAAAAGGGACTTAGATTTGCTAAATAAAAAGATAGCAACTTTGAAGAAAGAGATTGACAAGGTGTCTTTAGATTTAGAAAGGCAGAAAGAGAAGCTCTATAGGGAACTTGTTAGCTATTATGAGTATTCGAAGGTGAGCAACTATTATGCCAAGGGTGTCTGGTATAGCTATATGAACAGGTTTATTACTTCGTATATGCAGCAGAAGATAAAGAATTATATCTCAAAAAGGGAGTATCTTAAAGAGAGAATAGCCAAGCTAAATGCGTATATGGTTCAAAAGCAGAAAATTATGGAGAAGATAAAGAGTCAACAGAGAGATTTGGATACGCAGAAAGCAACATTGAGCAAGCTTGCAGAGATGGCAGAGAACAAAAAGAAGCAGTATCTTGCCGAGATACAACAGTTGACAAAGCAGAGAGAGAATCTAAAGGAGCTTCTTAAGAAGATTATAGAAGAAGAGAAGAAAAAGAGAGAAAGCAGAAAGCTTAAGGTTGTCCAGAAGGTAAACCCGAAACTTGTTGAGAAAGAGTTTAAAGCCTTAGCGCATAAAATAAAACCGCCTGTTTATGGTAAGGTTGTGGCTTATTTTGGCAGGAAGTATGACCCTGTTTTTAAGGTTTATACAAGAAACGACGGCATAGATATAAGGGCAAAAAAAGGAAGCTGCATAAGAACCATAGCATACGGCAAGGTTGGGTTTGTTGGTGATTTGCCGGGATATGGTGGTGTTGTTATAATAAACCACTTAAATGGTTACTATACCGTTTATGCTGGACTTAAGAGCTCTTTAAGGGTGGGTCAGATTGTTAAGGCTTATCAGTGCATAGGTAGATTGAGCTCAACAAAACTGCACTTTGAGATAAGGAGACATGCAACGCCAGTCAATCCGTTATATTTTCTTGATAGGAGGTTTTTGAGATGAAAAGGTTATTTGCCTTGGTCTTTGCATTTGTAATTGTTGCTGTGCCGACATTTGCCAAAGAGAGCGAATATGAGAAGCTAAAAATCTTTGCTAAAGTCATGGCGATTATTGAGCATGATTATGTTGACAATGTGAGCCAGACAAAGCTGATTAACGATGCTATCAAAGGCATGGTAAGCTCATTAGACCCGCACTCATCTTACATGACAAAGGATGAGTATAAGGAGCTTAAAATTACAACAACCGGTAAGTTTGGTGGTCTTGGAATGGTTGTTACGATGAAAGATGGTATTTTAACGGTTGTCTCACCCATCGAAGATACACCGGCTTTTAAGGCTGGCATAAAAGCTGGTGACAAGATTATAAAGATAAACGGTGAAAGCACATTTGGTATGACGCTTGAACAGTGTGTGAAGCTTCTGCGTGGAAAACCCGGCACAAAGGTTACGATAACGATTATAAGGGAAGGTAAACAGAAGCCGTTTGATGTTACAATCACAAGGGCGATTATTCATGTAAAGAGCGTTAAATACAAAAAGTATGGTGATATCGGTTATGTAAGAATAACGCAGTTTCAAGATGGAACAACGAGCGAGCTTAAAAAGGCTTTGAAAAAGTTGGGCAAAATAAAAGGCCTTGTGATTGATTTAAGAAACGATCCGGGTGGTCTTTTAAGGGAAGCAATAGGTGTGTGTGATTTGTTTATTAAGAAGGGTGTAATTGTATCGATTAGGGGAAGAAACAAGTCAGACAGTAGATACTTCTATGCACACGATGACGGTAATGAGCCCAATTATCCTATTGTTGTTTTAATCAACTCTGGAACGGCAAGTGCGGCAGAGATTGTCTCAGGCTGTTTAAAAGACCATAAAAGGGCAATCATAATGGGTGTAAGAAGCTTTGGTAAGGGTTCTGTTCAGTCGATTATACCGCTTGGAGACGGTTCTGCTTTAAGGCTTACGACGGCTAAATATTACACGCCAAGTGGCAAGAGTATTCAAGCTGTTGGCATTGAGCCGGATATTGTCGTGCATCAGGCAAAGATTATAGAAGAAGAGAGCAACTTCACGATAAGAGAAAGCAATCTATTGCATCATCTAAACAATCCGACAGGTCAGAAGGTTAAAAAAGAGACAGACCTACAGAAGGAGTTAAAAGACGATTATCAGCTGTTAAGGGCAATAGAGCTGATAAAGGCAGAAGATATAATATGTTCAAGAAAATCGCACTGATTCTTGTTTTTGTCTTTATATCGCAGAGTGTATTTGGAGCAAGTGCTCTCTATCTTTTAAAAAAGAAGAGACTTGCAATTGTAATAGACGATATGGGCTATGATGTAGGCTTGGCAAGGGGTTTTGAAAAGCTTGGCCTTCCCCTTGCCTTTTCTTTTTTACCCGATGCTCCTTATACGCAAGAGCTTTCTAAAGAGTTTGCAAAAAACGGTTATATTGTTATGATTCACATGCCCAGTCAACCGCTTGATTATCCGAAGAACAATCCGGGTAAAAATGCCATATATTTGTGGACTTCAAAGAGAAAGACATTTGAGCTTTTAGAGAGAGCTTTAAATAAAATTCCAGATGCTGTTGGGCTTAATAATCACGAAGGCTCTGCAATATTAAGGGATAAAAGGCATATTGATTGGATTTTAGAGTTTTTGAAAGAGCATAAAATGTTTTTTGTTGATAGTTATACCGTTAAGGATAGTTTGGGATGCATTGAAGCAAAAAAAATAGGTGTTCTGTGTCAGAGAAGAAGGGTTTTTCTTGATAATGTTGCCGATGTTGGATACATTGAAGGCCAGATTAGAAAGGCGATTGAGATGCTAAAGAGAAGGGATGTCGTTCTTGCTATAGGGCACTGCAGACCAAAAACATTAATAGCTTTAAGAAGAATGAGAAAAGAACTAAAACCGTATCTTGTTAATGTGGTGTTTGTGTTGAGATGATTTTGGCATTTGATACATCGTGTGATGATACATCTGTATCCTTCTATAAAGACTGCAATCTCTATTCAAACATTATCTCATCTCAAAATGATATACACGCAAAGTTTGGTGGTGTTATACCAGAGCTTGCAGCAAGAAAGCATGCAGAGACAATAGCCTATTTAACAGAAGAAGCGCTAAATAGGGTTTCAAAGGGTTTGGGTGATGTTGAGTATGTTGCCGTTACGGTTGGTCCTGGGCTTTTACCCAGTCTTCTTGTTGGTGTTGCTTTTGCTAAGGCTTTAGCTTATGCAAACAGATTGCCCATCATTCCTGTTAACCACATAGAAGGGCACATATTCGCTCCATTTTTTGACAGAGAAATTAACTATCCATTTCTTTCGCTTGTTGTATCTGGCGGACATACGCATCTGTTTTTGGTTGAATCCTTTGGCAGGTATAAACTGCTTGGAAAAACATTAGATGATGCGGTCGGAGAAGCCTTTGACAAGGTTGCAAGGATTTTAGGTCTTGAATATCCGGGTGGGCCTGCGATAGATAAGCTGTCAAAAACTGGAAATCCTTATCGTTTCAAGATCCCCAAAGGCCTTGAGCATGAAAAATCCTATAACTTTAGTTTTAGTGGCGTGAAGACTTTTGTCAAAAACCTTGTCAGTAAACTGGGTAACCTGTCAAAAACTGACATTTCCGATATTGCAGCATCATTCCAAAAATCCGCTGTTGATATATTGGTTGAAAAGTCGCTTAGAGCTTGTAAGGATTTAAATGTTAAAAATTTGTCAATATCTGGTGGTGTATCTGCCAACTCACTCTTAAGAGATACCTTTAAAGAAAGATGCGAAAAAGAAGGTATCAATCTTATACTGCCACCAAAAGAGTTGACGACAGACAATGCATTAATGATTGCGTTTGCGTCATCTCTATCTTTGGATAGGGCAACATTTGATTATGCTTCCATAGAAGCCGACCCGTCACTTAGGCTGACCGTTGATTAAAAAATTTTCTTCTATGGTCGAAGGTTTTGTCAAATCTTGGACTTCTTTAGAGTGTAATAGAAATTTTTGCTAACTTTTGCCTTTTAGGAAGTTTTCTATGCCTTTTGCTATGCCTTTTGCTAAAGCTCTTCTGAATGTTGGGTTTCTTAGGTATAAGGCATCGGATGGATTGTTTATGAAGGCTGTCTCTATCAGGATTGATGGACAGTGTGTTCCGACAAGCACATAGAATGGAGCCTGTCTTACGCCTCTGCCTTTGTATGAGCGATATACTTTTCTTCCATATTTTAACATCTCTTTGTAAACATCTGCTGCCAAGACCTTTGAGTATTGAATCTTTGATGTTTGAATAAGAGATAGAATGATGCGGTTTAAGTCGCTTATCTGGGCTATACTCATGCCATTCTCTTTGGCTGCAAGCCAAAGCGCTCTTTTGTCTGATGTTGTGTTTACAAAATAGACTTCCAAACCTTTGGCTTTGAGTCTGTCTTTGGGTGCATAGTTTGCATGTATCGAGACAAACAGCGTTGCATGAACCTTGTTTGCGAGTTCGACCCTTTGTGCTAAGGTAGGATATGTATCTTTTGTGCGCGTCATAACCACTTTGTATCCATCTTTTCTTAAGAAATAGGCTACATATTTGCCTATTGAGAGTGTTATTGTCTTCTCTTTGTTGTATATACCAACAGCGCCCGGGTCTTTGCCGCCATGTCCTGGGTCTATCACGATTACCGTCTTCTTTTTCGGTTTTGATGGTGTGTATGTCTGTTTTTCTTGTGGCTTTATTGCAACGCTTTTTTCTATTCTGACGATAAGAAACCTATCTGATGAGAGAAGAAGTCTAAACCTGTATTTGAAGTTTCTGTTGAGTTTAAAGAATATCCTTGTTTCACCCTTTATTATCCTGACCAGTATTTTTTCAACAGAACCTTTCGGTATGAGTGGTGTTTCTATTGCTATGATGGTGTTTGGTATGGCTATGTAGAAGTAATCGTCACTTAATCTTATAAATCTGTAATGTTTTATCTTGTCGAATCTAAAGATTAGGTTATCGACGCCGTTTTGCAGGTTTACGATACTGAAGCTTTTGAGTTTTGCTATCTGGGTTGCATCTGCCTGCAGGCTGAACAGGATAAAAAGTATCGAAACTATTGCTTTTAACATTGAAAGTTATTATAGTTATAATCCGACTGTTTGCAAGTCAAAGGTGGCTTATGCGTATTTTGGGTATTGATTACGGAACGAAGAAGATTGGACTTGCCATATCTGATGAGACAAACACAATAGCTTTGCCTTTAAGTGTGATAGATTCTGACGAGAACTCGATAGATGAGATTAAAAGGATAACTGAAATCAACAATATAACAAGGATCGTTGTTGGTTTGCCTATGACCTTAAGCGGTATGAAAGGTAAAAGGGCTCAAGAGACAGAAGATTTTATAGACAAGCTAAGGGAAGTCTTAGATATTGAGATTGTTGAATGGGATGAGAGAATGTCAACAAGGTTCTCTGAAAGGATTTTAAATAACGCCAATGTAAAGGGAAGAAAAAATAAAAAGAAGGTTATCGATAAGATAGCTGCAACATTTATCCTTCAAGGCTATTTAGACTCGCTATGAGTTTTATAAAGAAGCTGTTTATAGCCAATATAATCCTGTTTCTTTTTGTTTTGGCTTTTGTTGTTTTTACCATATTCAAGTTTGAAAGTTTTTTAAACACTAAAGCTTCGAATAAACATAAGCAGGTTTACATAGAGATAGCCAAGAATCAAACTGTTCCAAGTATTGTTGATACTCTCAAAGAGAAAGGCATAATAACAAGAAGCGACTGGTTTTACTATTATCTGCGTTTAAGCGGACAAGCAAGACAGATAAAGGCAGGTCTTCATCTATTTTACACAGATTATACACCAAAGCAGGTTTTAAACGAACTTGTAAGTCCGAAGGTTTATACGGCAAAGATAACGGTTATTGCAGGGTATAATATCAAAAGAGTTGCAGATGTTTTATCAAAGGCTGGCTTTGATGGAGATAGATTGCTTAAGCTAAACGACAACGAGAGTTTTGTAAAGAGATGCAGCGGGTTTGACAAGGCAAAAAGTCTTGAAGGGTTTTTATATCCTGATACATACTTTGTCTCAAAGGACGATAAGGTTGAATCTATTGCGCTTTTGATGTGTAAGCAGTTTAAGGATAAGTTTAAGAAGCTCACGGGCAGGAGTGATTTTAAAGAAGATGACTATAAAAGACTGATAGTTGCATCTATTGTTCAGAAGGAAGCAACGGATAAGAAGGATATGAGACTGGTTGCAGGCGTGATTTATAATAGATTGAAAAAGGGTATGTATCTTCAGATGGACTCAACAAGGTTTGATGAGAAGTTTAACACATATCTGCATAAAGGTTTGCCGCCTGAGCCTATCTGTAATCCATCTTACGATGCTTTGGCAGCTGCTTATGAGCCGCAAAAAACCGACTATCTTTACTTTATCTCAAAAAAAGATGGAAGCATGATTTTTAGCAAAACATTGAAAGAGCACAACAGGAACATAAGGAAGTATCTAAAATGAGATTTTACATAAAGACATTTGGCTGTCAGATGAACGAAAGGGATTCAGAGAAGGTTGAAGCGATTTTGGAAGAGAATGGTTGGCAGAAGAGTGATGACCCTAAAACGGCAGACCTTTTGATTGTAAATTCCTGTGCGGTTAGAGAGAAAGCTGAGAACAAGATTTACAGTGAGATAGGAAGATTAAGGTTTAAGAACAGAAAAGCAAAGATTGTGGCGATGGGCTGTGTTGCCCAGTTTGCATACGATAGGTTATCTAAGGTTGCAGATATTGTAATCGGCACAAATACGATAGACGAGTTTTGCAGAATCGCTAAGGATTACTCTGTTGAAGGTGTTTTTATAAAGGATAAGATGGAAGAGCCAGACCATATATTCCCGCATGTTAAGAGTGTGGTTTCGTTTGTCGATATTATGTATGGTTGTGATAACTTCTGCACATACTGTATTGTTCCATATACTCGTGGAAGGGAAATTTCTCGCAAGAAGGAAGCTATAATTGATGAGATAAAAGAACTTGTCGATAATGGCACGAAAGAAGTTGTTTTGCTCGGTCAGAATGTTAACTCATATGGCAAGAGCTTGGGCTATAATTTTGTTGATTTGCTCTATGAAGTGAACAAGATAGAAGGCTTGAAGCGTATTAGATTTACCACATCCCATCCAAAGGATTTCTCAAAAGAGCTTATCTATGCGATAAGGGATTTGGACAAGTTGTGTGAGCATGTTCACCTGCCGTTTCAGGCAGGCTCAAATAGGATTTTGAAGCTAATGAGAAGAAAATACACGATTGAAGAGTATCTTGAGAAGGTGTTTTTATTGAAGAGCGAAGTAAAAAACTGCTCGATTACAACAGATATTATCGTTGGTTTTCCCACAGAGACAGAAAATGATTTTGAAAAGACGCTTGAAGTAGTAAAAACCGTTGAATACGATACATCGTTTTCGTTTAAATACTCACCGAGAAGATTTACAAAAGCAGCCGAAATGGAAGGCCAGATTGAAGAAGACAAAAAGCTTAAACGCTTAAACATACTTCAACAGCTTCAGGCTGAGATTACCCAAAAAAAGCTCAAGGAGTATGAAGGCAAGATTGTTGAAGTGCTTATAGAAGGAAAATCAAAGAAGGGCGATAAGCTTTATGGTAGAAATAGGCAAAATATAGTTGTCAATGTTGATTTTAGGGATAATATAAAAGCAGGCGACTGTTTAAGGGTTAAGATAACAAAAGCCCTTAAGCATTCCCTGATAGGGGAGCCAATTTAATAAAACAGAAGGTGAATAGCGATGGTTAGAATTGAGCTTACCGATATAGATTTAAGCGATGATTTTTGTGATATCTATTTTGAAGACGATGAAGGCTATACATACAAGTTTAGAACCGACGCTGAAAAGGGTAAAATGATCTCTCTTCTTGCTCACGGTGTATATGTTCAGAATAACAGTGTTTATGAGCTTCTGTTGAATCTGTTAAATATGACTGGCCTTGGTATTCACTCAGTTGTTGTGCTTGATGGATACAAAGATAGAGCAGTTGTTAACCTTACAGATTCAAAGGAGATAAAATCCCTTCCAGTTAATATAGATGATGCTTTGATTTTGGGCTTGTTATCTGAAGCTCCCCTGTTTGTCAAAAAAGAAGCCTGCTTTTTGGAAATTGAAGAGCTTGAGCGATACATCTGGTATAGGTTTTTAAAAGAGCTTGATTTATGCTAATAAGGGAAATCCTTGAAAAGATAGAAGAAGATACGCTAAGCAGATATGCTTTTTTGTCTAAAAATGCAACAAGACCCAAGGGTGATGAGAAAGACCCTGTAAGAACGGATTTCATGCGGGATAGGGATAGGATTATCCACAGCAAGGCATTTAGAAGACTAAAACATAAGACGCAGGTATTCTTCTCTCCCGGTGGCGACCATTACAGAACCCGAATGACGCACACCTTAGAAGTATCCCAGATTGCAAGAACCATAGCAAAAGCACTGCTTTTAAACGAAGATTTAACAGAAGCGATAGCGCTCGGGCATGATTTGGGTCATACGCCATTTGGTCATGCTGGTGAGAAGATTCTCAATGAGAAGTCAAAAAAGGGTTTTAAGCATTGGGTTCAGAGTTTGCGTGTTGTTGATGTTATAGAAAAAGATGGTAAAGGCTTGAATTTAACAAACCAAGTTAGAGATGGTATAGTGAAGCACTCCAAAGGCAGAGGGGCAATAATCCCAAAAGATAAAAGCAACCTTGCCAATACGCTTGAAGGCCAGATTGTTAGGATTGCAGACATTATAGCGTATGTAAATCACGACATAGACGATGCTGTAAGGGCATCGATAATTAAAGAGAGCGATATACCAAAAGATATATCCGATGTGCTTGGAAACAGCCATGCACAAAGAATAGCAACTATGGTTAAAAGTGTGATAAAGGATACACAGGACAAGAACTATGAGTTTATCTCGATGGAAGAAGATGTGCTTGAAGCTTTGAATAAATTAAGGGATTTTCTCTTTGAACATGTCTATTACAGCGATAGGGTTATGAGCGAAGTTAAAAAATCAGAAAAGATATTAAGTGATCTGTTTGATTACTTTATGGAACATCCAGATTTGATAGAGAAGCACTATTCAGACGATATAGAGACGGTTGTTGTTGACTATATATCAGGCATGACAGACAGATTTGCCTTGAATCTATACCAGAAGATATTTCTGCCAAAGCCATGGGAGGGTGGTTAAGTGTTAGCTGAAGAGATTCTAAACAAGATTGCCGATGATTTTGATGAAGTTGAAGTGTATGTTGAAGAGAGTAAGTCCGAAGAGTTTGAGCTTAAGAATTCCAAAGAGTTTTCAAAGGGTTTGGAAGAGAAAAAGGGTTGCGGTATAAGGGCTGTTAAAAATGGTAAATTTGCTGCAGGTTGGTTTAGCGGTTTTGATAATCCAGACGATATTGTAAATGAGATAAAATCGTCTATTGAGTTTGCAAAGGATGTTGACGCAGATATTTTGCCGAAAGAGCCGATTGTTTTTTCTGAAGTTAAAGCAGAGTTTAAGAGCATAAAGAGTGCAGAAGCAGAGGAGCTTTTAAAAGAGACTGTCGAAAAGATTGGTAAGTTTGACAAAAGGGTTAAACAGACAAAAAGCATTGGTCTTGGTATCTCTTATAAGAGATTTGAAGTAGCAAACAGCTATGGAGTTAAAGCAGAAGGAAGCTATAGTTTGGTTTCTGCTGCAGCTGAAGTTTTAGCTGAAGACAAGATTGCCGATTTGGGTTATTTTCATTTAGATGCCGATAGGTTAGAGAGTATAGATTTTGACTTTTTGGCTAAGAAGTCCGCAAGTATAGCCGTAAATAAGCTGTATCCAAAGCCAATTCAGACAAAAAAATACAGCGTTATAATAGAAAACAGCGTGTTTAGAGATATGCTTGCGCATTTTATCTCGGCATTTAGTGCTTACAGCGTTATAAACCATACAACGCCGTTTGAAGGTAAATTGGGTGAAAAAGTCTTTAGCGACTGCATAACGATTATTGATGCTAAAAGCTTCAAAAATAGGCCTTATGCCTTGCCTTTTGACCACGAAGGAAACAGAAGAGAAGATACGGTAATCGTTGAAGATGGCGTTTTGAAGACATTTATGCACAATAGTTATACATCATCTAAGTTAAACCAAAAAAATACGGCAAATGCAAAGAGAAGCTCGCTTGCATCGGTCGATGTTGGGCCTTTTAACTTCTATGTCAAGCCGTCTGATTTGCCTTTTGAGAAGCTGCTTAACATGATAGATGGCGTCTATATCACAGAGATTATGGGTCTTCATATGGCAAATGCAGTGAGTGGCGATTTCTCATTTGGAATAAACGGGTTTTTGATACACAACGGTGAGCTTGTCTCTTACTTTAAATCCGCCACCTTTGCCGATAATTTTTATGAGATGATAAAGCGCATTATCAATGTCTCAAACAACCTATACTTTAGCGGCTCTGTCGGTTCTGTTGATGTTGCTGTCGCAGATTGTGTGATAGGAGAGAGTAATGGATAAGATAATAATACTCGATTTTGGCAGTCAATACACTCAGCTGATAGCAAGAAAAATCAGGGAGTTGGGTGTATATGCCGAGATTGTGCCCTTTAATAGGTATTTTGATAAAACAGATGTAAAAGGCATTATTTTGAGCGGTTCACCTTCAAGTATTTACGATAACGACGCTCCACTGCCGAGTAGAGAGATTTTTGAGATTGGTTTGCCTATTCTTGGCATCTGTTATGGTATGCAGGTTATAGCCAAGTTTTTCTCTGGCAAGATTGCACCATCCAAAAAAAGGGAGTATGGACCTGCAATAATTAGACTAAAAAAGAAAAATGAGCTTATAGATGAAGAGATTGATGGCTCTGTTGTATGGATGAGTCATGGCGATAGGCTTGAAGAGTTACCCGAAGGTTTTGAGTCGGTTGCATATACGGATAATTCACCGTTTGCTGTTGTGCAGAATACAAAAAGAAGAATTTGGGCTGTTCAGTTTCACCCTGAAGTGCACCACTCCAAGAAAGGCAAACAGATACTAGCCCGTTTTGTGTTTGATATATGTGGCGCAGAAGCGAACTGGAATATGGAGAACTTCCTTGAGACGCAGATAAATCAGATAAGAGAAACGGTTAAGAATAAAAGGGTTATTGGTGCTGTGTCTGGCGGTGTTGATTCGAGTGTTGTTGCCGTTTTAATGAATAAGGCAATCGGTGAGAATTTTATAGGCGTTTTTGTCAACAACGGACTTTTGAGAAAAAACGAAGCTCAATATGTGCTTGAATCCTTTAAAAAATTGGGCGTGAATATACGCTATGTCGATGCATCTGAACTCTTTTTGGAGAGATTGAAGGGTGTAATTGACCCAGAGAAAAAGAGAAAAATCATAGGCCATACATTTATAGATGTATTTAGAGAAATTGCTGAAGAGTACGATGATGTTGAGTTTTTGGCTCAAGGCACACTATATCCAGATGTGATAGAAAGTGTCTCTGTAAAAGGCCCGTCGGCAACAATAAAGAGCCATCACAATGTTGGTGGCTTGCCTAAAGATTTAAACTTCAAGCTTATTGAACCGTTAAGGGAGCTGTTTAAGGATGAAGTTAGAAGGTTGGGCAAAAAGCTTGGACTTGATGATGAGTTTATAAACAGACATCCGTTTCCAGGGCCCGGTCTTGCTATAAGGGTGATTGGCGAGATAACACAAGAGAGATTAAATGTTTTAAGGGAAGCAGATGCTATCGTAATTGAAGAGATAAAAAAGGCAAGCGTTTATAACGATGTGTGGCAGGCTTTTGCTGTTTTGTTGCCCATCTCAACTGTAGGTGTTATGGGTGATAAAAGGACTTATGAAAATGTTGTTGCTCTGCGTGTTGTTGAGAGTGTTGACGGCATGACGGCTGACTGGTCAAGACTACCCTATGAACTGTTGGGTAGAATTTCAAATAGGGTTATAAACGAAGTTGAAGGTGTAAACAGGGTGGTTTATGATATATCTTCAAAGCCACCATCAACAATAGAGTGGGAGTGATGAAGCTAAAAAAGATAAAAGATGATTTAGCCGATAACATAGAAAACTTCTTTGAGAAGGTTTTTAACAAGTATGTGATAACCATTCTGTTCTTCGTTGTTATCATTATTTTGAATTTTCCACGCTCATCTGAGAACTATTACAATCTAAAGATAGGCGATATAGCGCCAAAAACAATCAGAGCAACCGTTTCTATGCTTGTTGAAGACAAACAGGCAACCCAGAAAAGAATAGAAGAAGCAATGAATAACACACCGCCTGTGTTTGATTATAATGCCAATGTTTTTTCAAATGCCATAGACTCTTTAAAAAAGGCGTTAAATCAAATAAACGATGAAGATTTAAAGAGCTCTGAAAAAAAGTTTTTTGAAATATTAAAGATAAAACCGTCTCATCCGCTTTTTATGAGAATTTTAAGATACAATAAGGATGATATATTCAAATATGCTTCGGATGCACTCAACACGCTGCAACATTACTATATCGTGAACTCTGTAAGACAACTTTATAAATTCTCACCCGATAAAATCATTATAAGGAGCATCAAAAACCCCCAAAAAGAACGTTTGTTAAGTAAAGATGATGTGATAGATACAACAAGAGCAAAGATAATTGCATATAATAGACTTAAAAGTATTGTCGATGATGTTAGTTTGAGAAATACTGTCTGGGATTTAATATCTCAGTTGATTGTTCCTAATTTAACATTCAACTCTCTTGCAACACGGCAGAAGAAGCAGGAAGCAGCAAAAAAAGTTAACAAAGTTTTTTTCAAAATATCCAAAGGTGAAATAATTGTACGCAGTGGAGATGTTATTACTAAAGCTGATTATCTTAAACTTAATGCTTTAAACTCTTTAAAGCAGAAACAGAATACCTATATTAAGTTCGTAGCTGATATGCTCCTATTTATGGTTTTGTGTTTTATACTGTATGAAGTTTACAGAATAACGAAGGCAAAAAAGAATAAATGGATAAGCGAAGCTAAGCTACTTGCAATTACAGAGAGCCTTGTTGTTATACAAATTCTTTTATTTAAGCTATTTGTTTATTTGTCAAATGTTATCACATTTTCCAATGTTGACCTTCCACAAACAGCAGTTCTTTTTGCGACACCATTTGCCGTTGCTTCTATGATGGTTGCGATTATGATAGACTTTGAGCTTGCATTTTTGGTTTCTATTCTGTTTGGTGTCTCTGCTTGGCTACTTTTGAATCCAGAGATGTTTTTTGTAGGTGTTTATGTCTTTCTGGGTAATATAGCTGGAATTTTTGGCATAAGAAAAGAGAAGACAAGAACAGGTGTTATAAAAGCTGGCTTGTATGTCTCTTTAAGCAGTCTTCTGTTTATTCTTCTATTTTACACACTTAAAAATGGTGAGATTAACAAATCAATGCTGATAGATTTGGCCTTTGGCTCTTTTGGTGGTGTTCTCTCTGCTATAATTGTAAGTGGGTTTTTGCCGGTTTTTGAATATGCGTTTAACATCACAACGGATATAAAACTATTAGAATTAGGTAATCTTAATAATCCTTTACTAAAGGAGCTTGCCATTAAAGCACCAGGAACTTATCATCATAGCATTGTTGTGTCGTCGTTGGCTGAAGCTGCAGCAACGCAGATAGGAGCAAACCCGTTGATTGTTAAGGTTGGCTCATACTACCACGACATAGGCAAAATAAAAAAACCGCTCTATTTTATAGAGAATCAGGTTGACGGCATCAATCCGCACGATAAACTAAAACCTTCGATTAGCGCTTTGATTATTAAGAACCATGTAAAGTATGGTGTTGAGATAGCAAAAAAACATAGGCTCGGCAATTACATAATAGACATTATCCAGCAACACCACGGAACGAGTTTGATAAAGTATTTTTACAACAAGGCAAAGGAGAATGGTTTAAACCCTAAGGAAGAAGATTTTAGGTATCCAGGCCCTAAGCCGCAGACAAAAGAAGCGGGTATTGTTATGATAGCAGATGAAGTTGAAGCAGCATCAAAAACACTTTCCAATCCTACGGTTGCACACTTAAGGGATTTTGTAAGGGATATAACAAATAAAATATTTTTAGATGGCCAGCTTGATGAGTGCGAGTTGACGCTAAAGGATTTAAATCTTATTGTTGATAGTTTTGTTAAGGTTTTGGTTGGTATATTCCATCACAGGATTGAGTATCCAGAAGACGAGAAAAAGGATAATGTAGCTGGAGAAACCTGTAAGTTGAATGCAAAAGGCGAAAATGAATTTAACCCTAATAGAACACAAGGTTAGTGCATTTTATAATAGCGAAACGATAAAGAGATTCGTTGAATTTCTATTTGACAGCTTTGGAGTGGACAAGTCTAAAGAATTCAATATTCTTTTCTGTGATGATGATGAGATAAGAGATTTAAACAAAGAGTTTAGAGGAAAAGATGCACCAACCAATGTGTTGAGTTTTTACGGATACGATGGAAATGTTTTTGGAGATATAGCTATTTCGCTTGATACGATAGAAAAAGAAGCAAAAGAGAAGAATCAAGACCCTTTTGAGTATATGCTTTTTATCATTGCTCACGGTTTTTTGCATCTTTTGGGTTATACGCATGAGACTATGGAGAAGTTTGATAAAATGATGAAGATGCAGAGTGAGCTTGTTGAAGAATTTTTGAAGAAGGAGAGTCAAGATGAAGAAGCTTCCAGTTAAATTGGGTTGGACAGCAATAACATTGACTGCCGGTTATGTTGCTTTGAAAAAGACCGGTGCATTAGAGACAATAAAGGAAGACATAGATGCTGTGTTTGAGCGAGACCCTGCAGCAAGGAGCATTCCCGAAGTTATATTCTGCTATCCAGGACTCCATGCACTCTGGTTTCATAGGGTTGCACACTTCTTATGGGAGCATGATTTTAAGTTTTTGGGTAGATTTGTATCGCATGTCTCCCGATTTTTAACAGGTATTGAGATACATCCCGGTGCAAAAATTGGTAAAAGGTTTTTTATAGACCACGGAATGGGTGTTGTTATTGGTGAAACGGCAGAAATTGGCGACAATGTGACACTGTATCAAGGTGTTACGCTCGGTGGAACGAGTTTAAAAAAAGTAAAAAGACACCCAACTGTTGGCAATAATGTGGTAGTTGGCAGTGGAGCAAAGGTGCTTGGTGCTTTGAAGATTGGTGATAACTCAAAGATTGGCTCAGGCAGTGTTGTAATTAGAGATGTACCAGAAAATTCAACGGTTGTTGGTATCCCTGCAAAGGTTATAAAGAAAGAGAAGATTGATAAAAAGGTTGACCTTGAGCATACAAAACTGCCGGATGTCGAAGGTAAGGTTATAAGGTATCTGTTGCACAGAATTGAGGAGCTTGAGAAAGAGATATCGGCTTTAAGAGAAGGAAAGCCTGAAGAGATAGAGAAGGAAAGAAAAAAGGAAGCAGAAGAGCTTAAGAAGATAGAGAAGTATATTAAAAGTTATGAGATAGAAGGCATAGATTAGTTTTTGTATGTTGATTTAGGATAAGAGCCTAAGATTTTTAAAAATACGGTCAGATTTTCTATCTTAGAGAGTGCATCTTGCAGGTTTTTGTCCTGAATATGCCCTTCCACATCAACATAGAAGATGTATGAGAAGCTCTTTTGTCTTGATGGACGGGATTCTATGCGTGTTAGATTGATTTTATTGTCGTAGAATGGTTTTAATATCTCATACAGTGCACCAACCTTATCTTTTATCGAGAACATAAACGATGTCTTGTCGTTGCCTGTGGGTTTAGGTATGTTTTTGCCTATAACAAGAAAGCGTGTTGTATTGTTTGTTTTATCTTCTATGCCGCTTGCCAAGATGTTAAGATTATAGATTTCGCTTGCGGCTTTGCTTGCTATAGCCGCAGCAGAACTATCCTTCTCTGCTATTTTGGCTGCTTTGGCTGTTGAGACAGTTTCAAACAGTGGAACATTGGGCAGGTGTTTTTTTAACCAGCTTTTGCATTGACCAAGAGCGTTGGGATGAGAGTATATTGCCTTTATCTCTTGCAGAGACTTTGCCTTTGAGAGAAGGTTGTGATGAATGTCTATATATATTTCTGAGACTATCTTCACATTTGAGTTTGTAAACATATCGAGCGTATAGTGAACAACACCTTCTATAGAGTTTTCAATTGGAACGACGCCAAAATCTGCCCTATCTGCTTCAACATCCATAAACACATCTTCAATCGATTCTTCGGCTATGTAATGCAGGGAAAGGCCGAATCGCTCGATTGCCGCCTGATGTGTGAAGGTGGCTTCAGGTCCTAAATAGCTAATGGTTAAAGGCTCTTCCAGTCTTATAGAAGCACTCATTATCTCTCTGAAGATGTTTTTTAGGCTTTTTTTGGGAAACTCTCCATTGGGCAGCTCTTCAATCATCTTGTATATCTTTGCTTCTCTGTCGGGAGAATAAAAGGGCAGACCACTTTTTTGCTTTAGCCTGCCCACTTCCTTTACTAAGACAGCACGCTTATTTAGAAGCTCTATGATTTTTTTATCTATATCACTTATGTTTTTTCTTAGCTCTTCAAGTTTTACAGAAATTGCGTTGTCATCTTTCTCCATTTTTCCCATCTCTTCTGAATGAGTTTCTTTTTTGAGAGTCCAAGCAACTCTTCGAAACTTCTCAAAATAAAGTCTTTTACATTTTCTGCTATCTTATCGTAATCTCTATGCGCTCCACCTAAAGGCTCCTCTATTATTTCATCAATTACGCCGAGCTCATATAAATCTTTTGCTCCCACTCTCATTGCCTTTGCAGCATCGATTGAATGTTCTGTATCTCTCCATAGGATTGATGAGCAACCTTCTGGCGATATAACGCCGTATATTGCAAACTGCAGCATTCCGACTCTGTCGCCTGCTGCAATAGCCAAAGCACCACCAGAGCCACCTTCACCTGTTACAACAACCACAATTGGCACTTCTGTTTCAAACATCATTTTTAGGTTTGTGGCTATGGCTTCGGATTGACCTCTCTCTTCTGCTCCAATACCTGGGTATGCTCCGGGTGTGTCAACAAATGTTATAATAGGTATGTTAAACTTCTCTGCTAACTTCATTATGCGCTGGGATTTTCTGTATCCTTCTGGGTTTGCCATACCGAAGTTTCTGTAAAGGTTGTCTTTTGTGTTTTTGCCCTTTTGATGGCCTATGATTGCAACCCTTTGTCCATCTATATAGCCAAAACCCGTAACAATAGCCTTATCGTCTGCAAATCTTCTATCGCCGTGAATCTCTGTAAAGTCATCAATAATTCTTTCTACATAATCCAGGGTGTATGGTCTGTTTGGATGCCTTGCTATTTTTATTATCTTGTCTATGGAGAGATTTTCAAACTCCCTTTTTAATATCTGATTTTTCTTCTCTTCGAGTTTCCTTATCTCGTCAAGAACATCTATATTACGCTCTTCGGCCATCTTTTTAAGGTTGGCTATCTGCTCTTCTATCTCATAGATGGGCTTTTCGAAGTCCAAGGTAAACATTTAAAGCCCTCCTTATTGTTCTTTATATAGTTCAAACGCATCATGCAATGCTCTTACTGCAAGCTCTGTATATTTTTCATCTATAAGACAAGATATTTTAATTTCTGAGGTTGTAATTGCCCTTATGTTTATGTTTTCAGTTGCCAAGGTGTTGAACATTTTCGCTGCAACACCTGGATGTGAACGCATACCGACACCAACAATAGATACCTTTGCCACATCCTTATTTATGCTTACTTCTCCAGCGTTTAGCTCTTTTGATAAGTTTTGCAGTATTTCAAACGCCTTATCTGCGTCGTCTCTTGGAACCGTAAAAGATATGTCCGTTGTTTTACCATCATCACTAACATTCTGGACAATCATGTCAACATTGATGTTGTTTTTGGCTATCTCATCAAATATCTTTGCTGCAACACCTGGTTCATCCTTAACCTTGTTTATCTTGAGCCTTGCCTGATTTTTGTCGTGTGCCACCCCAGAAACAACGATTTTCTCCATCTCTTTGTCCTCCTTTGTTACTAAGGTTCCCGGATTAAATGTGAAGCTTGATAGAACCATGATCGGCACATTGTATTTCATGCCAAACTCAACAGAACGTATTTGAAGCACCTTAGCACCCAAGCTTGCAAGCTCCATCATCTCTGAATAGCTGATTTTATCCAGCTTTCTGGCATTATTAACGATTCGTGGGTCTGCTGTATAGATGCCGTCGACATCGGTGTATATCTCACACATATCAGCCTTTAATGCTGCTGCTATGGCAACGGCTGTTGTATCTGAGCCGCCTCTTCCCAAGGTTGTTACATCTCCTGTTGTCTCACTAATTCCCTGAAATCCTGCAACAATAACTATCTCTCCATTATCCAAATGTTCAAATATTCTTTTAGCATCAATTGATTTTATTCGTGCTTTTGTATGTATCTCGTCTGTTACGATGCCACACTGCCTTCCTGTCATTGCAACAGCTTTAGCACCAATCTCATTTAATCTTATGGCAACAAGGGCACTTGAGATTCTCTCACCGCTGGACAAAAGTAAGTCCATCTCTCTTTCGCTTGGTCTTTTTGATAGTTCTTTTGCCATTTTAATTAATTTATCTGTTTCGCCAGCCATTGCAGATACAATGGCGACTACCTTATTACCTTTTTCTGCTGTTTCTTTAATGTGTTGGGCTACGACTTTAATGCGTTCAATAGAGCCAACGCTTGTTCCACCATACTTCTGAACAATCAGAGCCATTTTAAATCCCTCCTAAATAAGGATTTCCCTTTTCCCCCTGTGGTCGGGTTTTGACAGTATACCTTTTTTCTCCATTTGTTCAACAATTCTTGCAGCTTTATTGTATCCTATCTTTAATTTTCTTTGCAAATACGAAATTGACGGATTGCCACCTTCTTTTATTACCCTGACGGCTTCTTCAAACATCGGGTCTAACTCTTCGTCATTTTCGGTTATGCCCACTATCTCTTTTGTTGCTTCAATTAGCTCTTCGTTGTATTCTGGCGAGCCTTGTGATTTTACAAAGTCTGTTACTCTTTTTATCTCGTTATCGCTTATAAATGCTCCGTGAACCCTAATTAAGCTTGCAGCACCGGGTTGCATAAACAACATATCTCCCATACCGAGTAAGGCTTCAGCACCTTGCTGGTCTAAAATTGTTCTTGAATCAACCTTAGATGTTACCTTGAATGAGATTCTTGCAGGGAAGTTTGCCTTGATTAATCCGGTTATAACATCGACGCTTGGCCTTTGTGTTGCAACGATTAGGTGAATACCGCTTGCCCTTGCCTTCTGAGCTAATCTTTCGATATACATCTCAACCTTTTTGCCACTTGCCATCATTAAATCTGCAAGCTCATCAACTACAACGACGATATAGGGCATGGGTGGATAATCTATACTGCCTGCTTTTGCCTTTTTATTGAAACCTTCAATATTCCTTACGCCTGTCTCGTTCATTATTTTGTATCGTGTCTCCATCTCGTTTACCAGAGCGCTCAAGGCTGCTGCTGCCTCTTTTGGGTCTGTAACGACGGGCATCATCATATGCGGGATGCCGTCATACATGGAAAGCTCCAAAATCTTCGGGTCAATCATGACGAACTTTACTTCCTTTGGCGTAGCTTTGTATAGGATGCTTACAATCATCGTATTGAGCGATACGCTTTTGCCCGAACCTGTTGCACCAGCAATCAGAAGGTGTGGCATTCTTGTTAAGTCCGTTACAAATACATTGCCAACCGTATCTTTGCCTAAGCCGAGCGTTAGTTTGCTCGTTGAGTTCATAAATGTTTTTGATGCGATAATCTCCTTCATATAGACGGTTTTTCTCTGTTTGTTTGATATCTCAATACCAACAGCTGCCTTGCCTGGAATGGGAGCTATGATTCTAACTGACATCGCTTCCATTGCCAAAGCTAAATCGTTGTAAAGGTTAGCTATCTTGCTGATTTTTATGCCGGATTTGGGTCTAAACTCATACATAGTGACGACAGGGCCTGGTTTTACACCAACAACCTTGCCATCGACACCAAAGTGTCTGAGTTTCTCTTCTAACTTTCTTGCACTCTCTTCTATCTCTTGCCTGTTAAACTCTTCATCGCCAATCTGGATAGGTTCATCCAAAAGTTCAATAGACGGAAATGTATATCCGTCTTCTGCTTCTCTTTCGGTTTTTTCTGTCTCTGTCTCGTCTTTTTTCTCTAAATACTCTGTATCTATTCTGATTGAACTTGTGTTTTCTGGGTTGGTTTTTTCTGTTTTTTCTTTAGGCTGTTCTTTTGGTTGTTCTTGTTGTTTTTCTTCTAAAGTCTCTTTATGAGTCTTGCTGTTTGTTATTCTCTCTTTGTCGTTTTTTTTTACTTCTTTGTTCTCTTTTTTTGGAATGAGAGAGATAAGAAAGACAAAAAACTCCTTTTGGGCTATGTATAAAATGGCAAATGAGAGCGGCAAAAATATAATGAATGTGCCTATTTTACCCAAGAAGAATATAACCGATGAGCCAACCATATAACCTATACTGCCGCAGATAAAGAAGCCGTGATTTATAAGGTTTGCCCTGTTTATCGAAACTGTTGCATATAGCACAATGTCAAAAAAGATTATAAATAGAAGTGAAAAGAGTATGCTTCTTATGTATTTTAATGGGCTTTTAGCAAAAGAGAAAAGGCTTAGCGCCATAAAAAGCGGAATAAGAAAAGCCAAAATGCCAAACCTGTTTAAAAGGAAGAATGATAGCTTTGCTCCAAAGAGTCCTATGAAGTTTTTTATGTTCTGATATGGATAAAAGATATCACTAAAGTGATAAGAAACAAGGGCTAAGACTATGATGAGTGCCAAAAAGAGATTGATTAAAGGAAAAGGTTTTAGTTTTTTCATTTAAATCTCCATTATTATTGGCAGAACCATCGGATTTCTCATGAGTTTTTTGTGTAAAAACTTGTTCATCGCCTTTCTGATTTTTTTCTTTATTTCGTATGCGTCTGTTCTTAAATCTATATTGCTTTGGTTTATTAGGTTTTTTACCATCATAGTTGCTTCGTGTAAAAGCTTTTGGGATTTCTCTTCATACAGCAGACCCTTTGTTATAATCTCTGGATTGCTTAAAAGTTCACCCGTTGTGTTGCTTACCGTAACAATGACAACGACAAACCCGTCTGTTGAGAGTTTCATTCTGTCTCTGATTACAACATCTTCAACATCTCCAACACCCTTGCCATCAACAAACACTCTGCCTGTTCTTATCTTTCCATCGACTTTAACGCCATCCTTTGTTATCTTGAGTATATCGCCGTTATCTATGTTGAATATGTTTTGTGGCTTTATGCCCAGCTCTTGAGCTATCTTTGCGTGCTGCCTTCTCATCATGTATTCGCCGTGTATGGGCATAAAGTATTCAGGTCTTACCATGTTTATCATTAGTTTTAACTCTTCCTGTGATGCATGGCCTGAGACATGGACATTGGAATTGCCTTCATAAAAGACATCAGCACCCTTGCGGGAGAGCGTGTTTATGATTTTTAGGATAGCCCTTTCGTTGCCGGGTATTGCTTTGGCTGAGATAACAACTGTGTCTGTTGGTTTTATCTTAATCTTTTTGTGTTCGCCTAACGCTATACGGGATAATCCACTCATCGGTTCGCCTTGAGAACCTGTTGTTACGATTATGACTTCTTTGTCTGGGTATTTGCAGATATCGTCTTCGCTTATTAAGACATTTTCTGGAACCTTTAAATATCCAAGCTCCATAGCTATGGTTGCATTTTGTATCATACTTTTTCCGGTTATGCAGACTCTTTTATTCGTCTCGACGGCTGTATTTATAACCTGCTGTATTCTGTGTATGTTTGATGCAAATGTGACAAGCAGGATTCTGCCTTTGGCATTTGAGAATATATCAAAGAACCCTTTTTTTATCTCTTTTTCAGAGCCTGTAAATCCTTTGGCTGTAGCGTTTGTGCTATCACTTAAAAGCAGCTTTACACCGCGAGAACCATACTCTGAAAATTTGAGCATGTCGAACGGCTTACCATCAACGGGCGTCTGGTCTATTTTGAAATCACCCGTATGAATAATAACGCCCACATCCGTTGTTATTGCAAAACCGACGCCATCAACAATTGAGTGTGTTGTTCTGATAGGCTCTATCTTAAAATCACCGATTGTGAACTTTTTTGATGGTTCTATCTCAATCATCTCTATGTTTGTTAAATCAAACTCCTTTAGTTTTGCCTTTACAAGGCCAAGCGTAAGTTTTGTGCCGTATATAGGCACCTTTATGTTCTGAAGTAGATAAGGAATTGCTCCCACATGGTCTTCATGTGCATGAGTTAGAACTAACGCTCTGAATTTATCCTTGTTTTCATAAATGTATGTGAAGTCAGGTATTACGATATCGACACCTAACATATCTTCTTCTGGAAACATTAACCCTGCATCTATCAGGATTAGGTCGTTTTCAGTCTCAAATACGGTTGAGTTTATGCCTATCTCGTCTAATCCACCCAAAGCTATGATTTTTACGAATTCTGCCATTCTTCTCTCCAGAGATAATAGATTTCATCCAAACTTAAATCGGATGGTCTTTTATGTGCAAACTCTTCTCTCACAGAGAAGGGTTTTAAGTTATTTTTCACGGTTTTTCTTGGATATGAAAATAGTTTATCGATAAATTTAAAAAAGCTGTTATCTATTTGATAACTGCTCTTTTTTCTTTTGAACTTAACAACGCTTGATACGACCTTTGGTTTTGGTTTAAATGAGCCTGCAGAGACATTGAACAGCTTTGCTGTGTCGTAATAGAGCTGACATAAAACACTGAATTTTGAAAACTCCTTTGTTTGTGGTTTTGCCGTTATGGTATCTGCAACTTCTTTTTGAACCATAAAAACCATCTTTGGTATAAAATCAAACTGTAAAACGAAATTCTTTATTATAGCTTTTGCTGAGTTGTATGGCAGGTTGCCACATATAACAGCTTTTCTTTTTATCTTAAGGTGCGCTGCATCCCCTCCTATCAGATAAAAATTCTTACCTTTGAACTTTTCTTTTAGATAGCCAAAAAGCTCCCTGTCCAACTCAACGCCGATAACTGTTCTATTATCGACTAAAAGCTTTTCGGTTAGGGCTCCCTTGCCAGGCCCAATCTCAATGATTAGAGATTCACCTTCGCACTGCTTAGCTATTTTAAGGGCAACACCTTCGTTTATTAAGAAGTGTTGCCCGAGCTGTTTCTTTGCTTCCATCGTGCCATTCTGTATGCCTGATTGACGGCTTCTGAGAAACTTCTGTGGCTTGCTATGAATCTGCCAGCTATGTCAAAAGCCGTTCCGTGATCTGGCGATGTTCTTATTATGGGTATGCCGAGCGTTATGTTTACGCTTGTGTCGAAGTATAACGCCTTCAAAACACTCAATCCCTGATCGTGATACATGCTTATGAAACAATCATAATCGCTGCGTCTGTCTTTGACGAATATGGTGTCGGCAGAGAATGTGCCTTCAACATCTATTCCTTCGCTTTGAGCCTGCCTGATTGCAGGTATTATCTCTTTTTCTTCTTCATCACCCAAAAGACCACCTTCTGAGTTGTGCGGGTTTAGACTTGCAACGGCTATTCTTGGTTTTGGCATGCCATACCACTTCTTTAAATCGTCGTTTACTATCTTTATCGTTTTGTAAACTCTCTCTTTTGTGATGAGTTTTGGAACTTCTCTTAATGGGACATGCGTTGTTACAAGGGCAATTCTGAAACGCTTTGCAGCAAGCATCATAACATACTCTTTTACTCCGGTAAGCTCTGCTAAAATCTCTGTATGGCCTGCATACTTATGCCCGGCTAAATTAACTGCTTCTTTGCTGAAAGGCGCCGTTATAATGGCACTTACATAATCGTTCTTTGTTGCTTCAACGCCTGCGACGAAGCTTTTAAATGCTATATCTCCACAGGCCGCACTGATTTGGCCAACCTTTAGTTCATCGATGTCAAACTTGTCCACTTCAACGATATTAATCTCTCCATCTTTGTAAGAGTTTTGAATAGACTCTGCATCCTTTATGGAGTTTATCTGCATAGCAAGGTTGAACTTTTCAAGGTAATACTCAAAAACTGCGCTTGAGCCAAAAATGACGAGTTTGTGTTTAGAGCTTGGTTCGTATATTAAGTGCTTTAAAATCACCTCAGGGCCTATGCCCGCAGGGTCTCCCATACTAACGCCTAATAGTGGTTTATTCATAATACTCCTCGCTAATCGTAGTGTAATATTTTTTAGCTAAGGATTTTGGCGTGCCTTTCTGCGGCAAATCTTCAACCTTGTATTTTATCTTTTTCTGCTTGAAGTATATCTCTATCTCATCACCCATCTTTACTTCATAGGATGCTTTTGCTTTTTTTGAGTTTACGAACACAAAACCTTCATCGCACATCTGCTTTGCAACAGTTCTGCGCTTTATTATTCTTGACTCCTTCAAGAACTGGTCTAATCTCATTTTAGATAAATCTCGATGTCACTTCTTGCCCTAACAAGCTTCAGCCAGCTTTTTAGCTTTGAATTTATGCGTTTGTCTATAAGAATATTTCTTATCTGTTGATCTATGTCTTCAGCTTCTTTTATCTTTATAAGTTTTACTATGTAAAATCTGCCTTCTGACTCTATTATATTTGTATGTTCGCCACTCTTTAGGCTTAGAATCTGGCTTTGAAGATACGGGTTTAGAGCAGAAATAGGCACATCCCTTGTCTTATCTTTGGTTAAAGAGTATTTTTCAAGGAGTTTGTAAAAATCTTTACCCTTTTGAAGGAGTTTATATACCTTTTGGGCTTTCTTTAGACTGTCTAAGGTTATTATGCTTAAGACGGCAATCTTGTTTGAGCTTGAAAGCTCGTTTTTGTGCAGCTTATAGTAATTTTTTATATCCTGCTCTGTTATCTTTATTGAAGGTAAAAACACCTTTCGTGCAAACTTTATCCTGTAAAGTATTAGTCTTACACCTTCCTTGTAATAGTCAAAATCTATACCGCTTGCCTTTATCTTGTTTATAAACTCTTCTGTGCTTAGGTTATTTTGAGCTGCAAGGTTTTCTATGTATCTTTCAACATCATCATCGCTTATTGTTATGCCAACATTCTCTGCATACTCTTTTATCAGATAATCATCTATCACTCTGTTTAATAGTTCTTGCGGTTTTTTTGCATTGTAAAATCCGGCTATGTTTTTAAGCTCATACAGGGTTATCGGTTTGCCATCGACTGTTGCCACGATTTTATCAACAAGAGTAGCGGCGTTTGGTAGGCTCGTTAACCCAAAGAAAACCACAACCAAAACAATCAAAATTTTTTTCATCTTCGTCTCTCCATCTTTGTTATCTGTTTCTGCACTCAAAACCACACATTATCAAACATAACTATACAAAAAAAACGATTTTTAGCAAGAAGTTTCTTGAAAAGGAAGGATGTTTTATATATCTTTTAGCGTGCAGGGAGGTAGCAAAAATGTATGATTGCATCGAAGCTATAAAACAGAAAAGGCTAAAGAAGATAAACGGTGAGACTTTCTTGGTTTCTGAGAAGCATATCTTAAAGGCTCGAAATGGTGATGAGTATGTTGGGTTGAAGCTTAAAGACAGAAGCGGAATTATCGATGCTAAAATTTGGAACAATCTGCTGCATCTGAAGGATAAATTTGAAGCTGGCGATTTTGTGAAGATTACGGGTGAGAGCAACTATTACAACGATAACTGGCAGGTGATTATAAAGGATTTGGAAAGGGTTGAAGAAGAAGATGTGGATAAGAAGGCGTTTTTACCATCGACACAGAAGGATATAAGCAAGCTGCAGAGCGAACTTTTGGGCCTTATAGATTCTGTAAAGCATCCAGGATTAAAAAAATTGCTTGAAGAGATATTTACAGATGAAGAGTTCTTTGAGCGTTTCAGTCATGCACCAGCTGCAAAGACGATGCATCATGCCTATGTTGGCGGTTTGATTGAGCACACTGTATCGGTTGGAAAGCTTGCAAGTCAGGTTGCTTTAGCCTATAAGGATATAGACAGGGATTTGCTTGTAAGTTGTGCACTCCTGCACGACATAGGAAAGGTGTATGAGCTTGACCCTATGACATTTAATTACACAACGGAAGGCAGATTGATAGGCCACATTGTTATAGGCTATACGATTGTTCACGACAAGATAAAAGCTTTAGGGCTTTTGAATCGAGAAAAAGAGATGTTGCTTTTGCACTGCATTTTGGCTCATCATGGAGAGTATGAGTATGGTTCTCCTAAGAAACCAAAAACAAAAGAAGCTGTGCTCATGAATATGATAGATATGCTGGATTCAAGGATGCAGCCGGTGGTTGATGCAAAGGTTGATGAGAGTAGCGGATGGAGTGATTTGATAAAAATCATAGGAAAGGCGATATATGCACCAAAGAAGTCAAAAGAGCTCCTTTAGATACATAGCATTTGAAGGTATCGATGGTTCTGGTAAGACAACTCAGGCTAAGCTGTTTGTGGAGTTTTTAAAAAGGGAAGGTAAGAGTGTCTTTTTTGTTAGGGAGCCTTACAACGAGAAGTTGAGAAATATTCTGCTTAACGAGAACTTCAACGACAAAGCCAAACTGTTTATGTTTTTGGCAGACAGAAGTGAGCTTGCAGATTTGATTTTTGAAAAGTTAAAAGAGAGTATTGTTGTAAGTGATAGAAGTTTTTTCTCAACACTTGCGTATCAAGGATATGGCGACAAGATGGATGTTGAGTTTCTCTTTGAGTTGAACATGTTTGCTTTGGAAGGCTTAAAGCCGGATGTTGTTTTTTGCATTGATATACCGGTTGAGATTATGCATAAGCGTATCAAAAGCAGGGATTTTATCGAGTCAAAGGGTGATGATTTTTTTAGAAGGGTTAGGGATGGTTATTTAGGGCTTGGAAAATTTTGTGAAAATTACTTTATCGTTGATGGTTCGAGAAGTGAAAATATGGTTTTTGAAGAGATTGTGGGTATATGGAAGGGTTTGATAGGTTCTCAAGCTTTATCTTGAAAGATGCAACGATAGATGATGCCATAGGTTTTGCCAAAGAGCTTGGTGTTGAAGATAAAAATATTGTCTCTTTTGATAAGCTAAAGATAGACGATGTAAGAGAGATTAAAAATAGATGCGAAGTGTTGCATGATAAGAAGATTGCGTTTGTATTTGGTGATATTGGTTTTGATGCGCAGAATGCACTGCTTAAGTTGACCGAAGAGCCGCCAGAGAATACATTTTTTATCTTTTATAAGCCAGAAAACCTGCTTGATACGATATACTCTCGCTGTCAGGTTGTCTCAATAAAGAGAGAAAAGGATTTTGTTGATGATGAACTAAAGAGTGTGATTGAAGGAGACGATGAAGGCTTGCTTAAGTATCTGCTTTCCTGTGAGTCGTTTTCAAAGGAAGAGATGCTTGTCCTTTTGAAAAAGCTCCTTTTTTATTTTTCAGAGAAGAAGGATGCAAAAGGTGTTGGAAGGATTGTTGAGTTTTTAAAAACATATAGAGAGTTTAATCTAAACAAGAGATTGTTGCTTATCAACATATATCTCACACTGCGGGGTGGACATGAAAATAGCTATTGTTGAGTTTATGAGAGTTGGACAGCTCTATCCTTATACATTTGAAGAAGAGTTAAAACCGGGTGATAGGGTTGTTGCAGAGTATGAGCGTGGCGTTGCGTTGGGCAAGGTTGTTAAGGTTTATGAAGCAGAGTATATCGAAGATGATATAAAGCCAATAATAAGAAAAGCGACAGAAGAAGATTTTCAGATATACGAAGAGAACAAGAAGCTATCCGAAGAGGCGTTCAAGATTTGCAAAAAAGAGATAGAGAACTTCAATCTCAATATGAAGCTTGTAAAAGTTGAATACATGATGGATAGAAAGAAGATAGTGTTCTATTTCACTTCACCTACTCGGGTTGATTTTAGAGCTTTGGTTAAAAAGCTTGCGTCCATATTTAAAACGAGAATAGAGATGCGTCAGATTGGCGTAAGAGATGAAGCCAGAATGCTTGGCGGACTTGGTCTGTGTGGCGATGAGCTCTGCTGTGCCCGTTTTTTAAGGACATTCAATCCTGTTTCTATGAAAATGACAAAGCAGCAGAATTTAAACATAAATGTTAAGAAGATTTCCGGAGCTTGTGGCAGGTTGATGTGCTGTTTGTGGTATGAACATGAGATGTATGAAGAGTTCTTAAAGATAGCACCGCCGATGGACTCATTGGCTAAAGCAGGTGATGTGGAAGGCAGGGTTGTTTACATAAATCCTATCAAGAAAACTGTTATTTTAAGAACGCAGGAAGGTTTGATGGTTGAAGTTGGTGCTTTTGATGTTGAAGTGCTTGAAGCACCAGAGATTACAGAAGAGAACAATAATGAAGAGATGGAAGGAGAAGAGATATGAAAAAATACTACATAACAACACCGATTTACTATGTTAACGATGTGCCGCATATTGGACACTCATATACAACTTTGGCCGCTGATACGCTTGCAAGATACAGGAGATTGCTCGGAGATGATGTTTTCTTTTTGACAGGCACAGATGAGCATGGACAGAAGATTCAGAAGGCTGCAAAGCAGATTGGCTTACAACCAAAACAGCTTGCCGATAAAGTCGTTGAGAATTTTAAAAAGCTGTGGGAGAGACTGGATATAACCAATGATTTCTTTGTAAGAACAACCGATGATTATCACGAAAAGTGCGTTCAGGAAGCGTTTGAATACATTTACAAAAAGGGTGATATATACAAGGGTGAGTATGAAGGCTGGTATTGTATTCCATGTGAGAGCTATTACTCAGAGATTGAGATAGGAGAAGACAAAACCTGTCCCGTCTGCGGAAGAAAACTTGACCTTGTAAAGGAAGAGAGCTATTTCTTTAGGCTTTCTGCTTATCAGGATAAACTGCTTGATTTTTATGAGAAAAACCCAAATTTTGTTATTCCACAGACTCGCTATAACGAGATAAAGAGCTTTGTTAAGATGGGATTAAAGGATTTAAGCATCACAAGAACATCGTTCGATTGGGGTGTTCCTGTTCCATTTGACGATAAGCATGTCATATATGTCTGGTTTGATGCGCTGTTGAATTATGTCAGTGCGATAGGTTGCAGAAAGGGTGATTTTGATAGTATATGGCCTGCTGATGTTCACTTTGTTGGTAAGGATATTTTGAGATTCCATGCAGTATATTGGCCTGCCTTCTTGATGGCTTTGGATCTGCCACTGCCCAAGCATGTTGTCGCACACGGTTGGTGGACTGTTGATGGTAAAAAGATGAGTAAATCTTTGGGTAATGTTGTTGACCCAAACGAGATGATAGAGAAGTATCCAAGAGACGCTTACAGATACTTTCTTTTAAGAAATGTACCGTTTGGTTTAGATGGCGACTTCTCTGAAAGGGAATTGATCGAAAGGATAAACTCTGACCTTGTAAACGATTTTGGCAATCTTCTAAACAGAAGCTTGACAATGATGGAGAAGTATTCAGCCGGCAGAGTGAAAAGGCCGCAGGCGGTATCTGATGAGACATTGAGAAACCTTGCATCTGAAACCTTTGAAAAGGTCAAAAAACATCTTGATGTGTTTAGGTTTGATGAAGCGTTAATAGACATATTCGATTTTATAAAGTCTGCAAACAAGTATATAACCGTAAAAGAGCCGTGGACTCTTAAAAAGCAGGGCAAGGAAGATGAGCTTGGCGAAGTTTTGTATATGCTCTATGCGTCGCTTAAGTTTATAGCGGGTATTATAAGACCGTTTTTGCCAGATGCTGCGGCTAAGATGAGCCAGATGTTGGGTATAAAGGGTGATGAGAAGATTGATTACTATTTAGATTTTTATAATGTTGACGAAGCAGAGGTTAAAAGAAGCGGTGTTCTGTTTAAAAGGATAGATCAGAAAGAGAAAGAAGAGAAAAAGGAAGAGAAAGAGAAGAGAATTTCGATAGATGAGTTTTTCAATGTTCAGCTTAAGGTTGCAAAGGTACTGGAAGCTGAAGCTGTTGAAAAATCTAAAAAATTGCTTAAACTTAAAATAGATATAGGTGAAGAGAAACCAAGAACATTGGTTGCGGGTTTGAAGGAGTTTTATAAACCCGAAGAGTTGGTTGGCAGATATATTATTGTGGTAGCTAATTTAAAACCGGCAAAGCTAATGGGTATTGAGTCAAACGGTATGCTGCTTGCAGCTAAGGATGGCAAGAATTTAGCTCTGCTTACCGTTGAAAAGCCCGTTAAACCGGGGGCTTCGATTAGCTAATAACGAAAGGGGGTAGCGGCAATGAACATATCTCCATCTGCCGCTAATCCTATTTTGCATTATAAATTAGATCCAGGCGAGTGGGGCTCTTCTGCTCCAGCAACTGCAGGAACATCCATAATGCGTGTAGCAACGCATGAGTCTGCCAATATTCAGCGTTTTGAGAAGGAAGCCTTAAAGAAGGGTTGCTATGTTGTTGCAAAGGACCTTTACCTGAATCTTCAGCAGGACGGTATGTATCTTGCAGCGACAAGTGGCAGGTCAGAAGTGCTTACATACTGCCCAAAGAAAGCAAAGGAAGAGCAGGTAAAGGGTAATCTTGGCAGCATGTTGAACAGTAAGCTCAATCAGTATCAAAGAGAGCAGCTCAACTTAGACTTAATGGTTAAGCAGGCAAAAAGCGAAACAGAAAAATCGCTCTATGAGAATAAGCTTAAACAGATAGAAGATAGAAAGTTAAGGCTTCAGCAGGAAAAATTAAAGCTTTATACTGAAGTTACGCTGCTTTTAGCTCAAAATCTTCCTGTAAATCCTGATATGATAAATGTTAATCTGTTGGTTTGATTTAAAGAAAGGGAGCTAAAAGCTCCCTTTTAATTCTCTTTCTTCTTGCCAAGATAGGCTTCTTGAATCTTTGGTGAGTTCATCAACTCTTCGGATGTGCCTTCCATGACGATTTTGCCAACTTCTAAGACATAGGCTCTATCTGCGAGCTTTAAAGCCGCCTTTGCATTCTGCTCAACAAGGAGAATCGTAACGCCGTTTTGTTTTATCTGTTTTATTGTTTCGAATATGGCTTTAACAAGCACAGGTGCTAATCCCAAGCTTGGCTCATCCAAAAGTAGCATCTCAGGTTCTGCCATCAAAGCCCTTCCGATTGCGAGCATCTGCTGTTCACCACCGGATAGTGTTCCGGCAAGCTGTGTTTTTCTCTCCTTTAATCGTGGAAACAGCTCATAAATCCACTCTAAGGTTGCTGTGTTGGGCTTTGGTTTTGTGTATGCTCCAAGCAGGAGGTTCTCTTCGACTGTCAATGTGCCAAAAACCCTTCTTCCTTCGGGGGATTGGCTTATTCCAAGTCCAACAATCTTATGTGCAGGAAGGCTTGTAAGCTCAATGTTTTTGTATCTTATGCTGCCGGATTTTGCCTTTATAAGGCCGCTTATGGTTCTTAGTGTTGTTGTTTTTCCTGCACCATTTGCACCTAAGATTGTGATTAACTCTCCCTTATTGACATGGAAGGATATACCCTTTACGGCTTCAATGCTTCCGTATGAGACGACAAGGTCTTCAACGATTAGTAATTTTTCGCTCATTCTTCTTCCTCTTTACCTAAGTAGGCTTCGATAACTTTTGGATTGTTTTGTATCTCTTCGGGTTTGCCTTCTGCTATTTTCTTACCAAAGTTGAGAACGCTAATGTATTCTGTGATGCTCATAACAAGGTCCATGTTGTGCTCGATCAGAAGGATAGTGACACCCATGTCTCTAATTTTTTTAATCGTCCCAACAAGCTCGAGTCTCTCTTTGTCGTTTAGTCCTGCTGCAGGCTCATCCAGTATCAAAAGCTCTGGTTCTGTCGCCAATGCCCTTGCCATCTCTATCTTTCTCTGAATACCGTAAGGTTGGCTGCCTGCTGGCATTTTGGCAAGGTGGGTAAGTCCGAATAGATCCATATACTCTTTTACCTTTAGCCAGTTCTCCTTTTCGTCCTTATAGTAGAAAGGTGTATGGATTATGCCATGCCACCACTTCTGTCTGCTTCTGAAGTGTCTTCCAGACATGATGTTTTCTGCAACACTCATATCACCAAAGAGCCTTATTGTCTGGAAGGTTCTTACTATTCCCATATTGGCTATTCTGTGCGGCGACAGACCCGTAATGTCTTTGCCGTTGAATATGATTTTGCCCTTTTCTGGTTTGTAAACGCCTGTTATACAGTTGAACACAGTGGTTTTTCCCGCTCCGTTTGGCCCTATTATGCCGTAAATCATTCCTTTGTCTATAGAGAGACTCAGCGAGTCAACAGCAACAAGACCACCAAATATCTTCGTTATCTGTTGTAATTCTAATAGTGCCATCTTACTGTTCCTTGGTTAAGAAATTTGGGATTCTTCCGAATTTTACAGGCCAGATGCCCTTAGGTCTAAATATCATAATAAGTATCATTGCGATACCGAATACAAGGTATCGTGCTTCTGCGAACTGTCTGAATATCTCAGGAACAACAAACATAAAGAAAGTTCCGAGAAGAACGCCTGGAATTGAAGATGGTCCACCCACTAAAACTATGGTAAAGAATAAGACTGATTGGATGAAGTTAAATGCATCTGGGCTAACCGCTGAGAATTGAAGTGTAAATACAACACCTGCCAATCCTGCAATTGCCGCACTTAGAGCAAATGAGTAGAGTCTGTAAAACTTTGTATTGATACCTATGCATTCGCTTGCCAAAGAGTCAAGATTTAAGTAATGTAAAGCCCTTCCCGGTTTACTCGTCTCAAGGTTATGGATGATAATTAGGGTAAGTATCAATATAAATAAGGCAAGAAAGTATACTGAGTTTTGGGAAGCAAATGTGAAACCAAATATTTTTAACGGTTCTACACCGAATATACCATTTGGACCACCTGTTACGCCAAACACATTATTTTTTAAAGCTTGGGTAAAAACTATGTTGAAACCTATTGTCGTGACAAGCAGATAATCGCCGCGCAAGTGAATTATAGGTGCAGCCAAAAGAACACTCGCTATAGTTGGCAGTATTATAGCTATAGGAATTGTAGCTAAAATAGGCCATCCAAATTGCATATTCAAGATAGCAGTTGCATAAGCTCCAAGTCCAAAGAATATGGCATGACCCATATCAAACATGCCTGCCCTACCTAAGACTATGTCTTGACTTAAAGCAACTGTTGAATATATAAGAAAAGTTGTCATTACAGAGACCCAGTTGGAGTTTAAACCAAAAGGTAAAGCTGCAAGAATAAGAAGAAAAATTCCGTAGGAAAGCGTTTTTTTTGTATCCATCATACTTTCTCCGCCACTCTCTCTCCGAGGATTCCTGTAGGCCTAATAATCATTATCACTATCAGAAGGACATATGTTAAAGCCATAGCCCAACTACTGGATAGATATCCTGCTATAAGGGCGTTGAATATTCCGAGCAACATACCACCCAGCATTGCACCGGGTATATTTCCGATTCCACCAATTATTGCGGCAACGAATGCATTAAGGCCGTAAATCCATCCCATATTGAATGTAATGCCACGGTAATACATGCCTATAAAAAGACCACCAACAGCACCTAAAGCTGAACCTATGATGAATGTTGTGACTATAACGCGGTTTACATCAATGCCCATCAACCTTGCTGCATCTTGGTCTATAGCACAGGCTCTCATAGCTGTACCAAGCTTGGTTTTGTTAACAAAGAAGTAGAGTCCAATCATTAGGACAAAAGAGATTACTAAAACCAGTATTTGCATTAAACTTATGTAGACACCGTGTAAATCATAATTTACATTTGGAACAATACTAGCGGGATATATTCTTGGCATTGGTCCCCAGATAAGCATTATGCCATTTTCTATAACAAGAGATGCACCCAACGCAGAAACAACAGCACTTAATCGTGGTGCTTTTCTTAAAGGTCTATATGCAGTTCTTTCAAGTATTACACCTGCTATAGCTATAATAACCATAGTTGCAAGAAATGTAATAATGATTAAAGCAGCAGGAGACAAAGCTCCTGCTAATTGCATCATTATTACAAGTCCTATGTAAGCACTTAGGGCAACAAGGTCTCCGTGTGCAAAGTTGATGAGCTTAAGTACGCCGTAGACCATTGTATAACCTAATGCCACAAGGGCGTAAATGCTTCCGATTGTTAAACCGTTTACAAGCTGCTGAAGGAAGATTTCCATAAGCTATTCCTCTTACTTCTCTTTGTAAACGATGTGGTATTTTAAATCTGGACCTATCTGGTAAGCCATGTATGCACTTCCGATTCTTTCGCCATTTGGTGCAAAACTTATAGGACCTGTTATACCTGGGAAGTCTTTGAGTTCATAGTGTAAATAGTGAGCGATTTTCTTTGTGTCGAGTGATTTTGTCTGTTGGATTGCATAAAGTATTACTCTTAATCCGTCAACGTTGAAGAGAGTCCAAATGCTTGCTGGATTCTCATGATATGTTTCTCTGTAAGCTTTTAAGAACTCTTTTGCTGCAGGATATGGGAGCATGTTTGGAAGTGGAACGTTGATTAAGTATGCACCAACAGCAGCCTTGCCGGCAAGCTTTAAGAACTCTGGGTTGTCATTGGAGTCACCGCCTACGAAATCTGCCTTGATTCCAAGTTGAACCATCTGAGCCCTTATAAGACCACCGTCTGTATAATAACCACCGAAGTAGATTACATCAGGATGATAGGATTTAATCTTGGTTAAAATAGGTGTAAAGTTCTGAGAACCGGAAACGATCTTACCCTGGTATACGATATTCCCACCAAGTTTCTTGATATCTTTTGCTACTGCATTTGTAAGGTTAACAGAGAATGTAGAGTAATCGGAAATTAAAGCGATTCTTTTATAGTGCTGTTTTTTTAAGAAAAATTCAGCTGTGAATTTTGCTTCTGCGGAGTTAGGAGAAGAGTTTCTGAAGAATGTCCAGTATCCGTGTTTTACGAGTGTGTCGCTCGTTCCGTCAGATGTCTGAAGAACACCAGCTCTGTAATAGATTGGCTCTGCGGCTTCTGCGCATGTGGAAGTGTAGGAACCTATAACTGCAATTACGCCAGCATCAACGAGCTTTCTTGCACAGATAGCGGCTTTAACTGCTTTTCCTTCGTCGTCACATGTAATGACTTCGAGTTTTTTTCCCAAAATGCCACCTTTTGCGTTAACCTGTTTAACGATTAATCTTACAGCTTTGTCGATGGACTGACCTTCACTTGCAAACTTACCTGTGATAGGAGCCTGAACACCGATTTTGATGACGCCTTCTGCCATCGCAGAAAAGCCAAAAAGAACCGTAACCAAAAGCGCCACCAGTGCAACCAAACCCTTGCGCTTCATACAGCACCTCCTTAAAAAATTAATTGCTCGTAAAGTTTCAACAACCCTTCTGTAATTATAGGCATTTTTTAAATTAAATCAAATAAAATTTTTCATATATTGAAATGCTGTTTTAAATAGGTTAAAGTCTGTTTAACTTAGGAATTCTCGCCGTTATACTCTGTTGAAAAATACACTCTTTCCTGTTTTTGTGTTTGAATTATAAGCAAGTGTCGGTTCATTTGTTCTTTAAATTGAACAAAAGATAAAGGTAAATTTGTTAGTAAAGTTAGATTTTAGTTAAGATTCTGCTTATTTTTACACTGCTTGACAAAAAAACGATTTTTTTATAGAAGTGTAAATCATTTACTAAGGGAGTGGGCAGAATGGATTTATTTGAGAAATGTTATAATTTTAGGGAAGCAGAAGAGATAAGAAAGATAGGTCTGTATCCCTATTTTCAGCCTATATCTTCAGAGCAGGATACAGAAGTTATCATAAACGGCAAAAGGATATTAATGCTTGGTTCCAATAGCTATCTTGGTTTGACGGTTCATCCGAAAGTCAAAGAAGCCGCAATTAAGGCTATAGAAAAATACGGAACAGGTTGTGCAGGTTCAAGGTTTTTAAATGGAACATTAGATATACACGAAGAGTTAGAAGAGAGACTTGCAGCTTTTGTTAACAAAGAAGATGCACTGCTGTTTAGTACGGGCTTTCAAGCAAACTTGGGTGCTATAGCTGGGCTTGTTGGTAAGGGCGAGTATGTAATCTTGGATAAGTCAGACCATGCAAGTATCGTCGATGGTTCAAGGTTGTCTTTTGGAACGGTTAAAAGATTTTTACACAACGACATGGAGTCGCTTGAAAAGGTTTTAGCATCAATTGAATTTGAAGCGGGTAAACTCATTGTTGTAGATGGTGTTTACAGTATGGATGGTGATATCGCCAATCTACCCGAAATGGTAAAACTTAAAAAGAAATACAATGCTCGATTGATGGTTGATGACGCTCATGCTTTTGGTGTTATTGGTAAGAATGGTCGTGGAACGGCTAATCATTTTGGTTTGGAAGATGAAGTTGACATCATAATGGGCACATTCAGTAAATCATTTGCTTCGCTTGGTGGTTTTATAGCATCCGATAAAGAAGTTATAGATTACCTAAGGCATTTTGCAAGAAGTGTTATTTTTTCTGCAAGCATAACGCC